>PEWX01000083.1 GCA_002779995.1 Piscirickettsiaceae bacterium CG07_land_8_20_14_0_80_44_28 | reverse complement strand
CCGAACCAGCCGGGGTTTTTTAAACCATTAAAAACGCGTTTCTTAATGCGTTTGAATTGTTACGTAAGTCCGAAGCGGCTTACCTTTGGTAACAAAAGCAACTTCTCCGCTTTCTTTGGCAAACAACGTATCATCCTTACCGCGTCCAACATTACTACCTGCATGAAACTTGGTCCCACGCTGACGGACAATAATGCTTCCCGCTAAAACTTGCTCACCACCAAAACGCTTCACACCCAATCGTTTAGCATTGGAATCGCGACCGTTCTTAGTACTCCCTGCAGCCTTTTTATGAGCCATGGTGACATCTCCTGTTAACCTGCTTACTCCCTACTCAGAAATAAGATCAAGTTGATAATTAATCGATTAACGTCCAAACAAAAGGAACATTAAAATTAAGCTGAAATACCTGTAATTTCAACTTCAGTATAGTTTTGACGATGGCCTTGCTTAGTGCGTGATCTGTTTTTACGACGACGGAACTTGATAATGGTGACTTTTTTACCACGGCCGTTTTCTTTAACAGTCGCTGCAACTTTTGCCCCTTCAACAAGAGGCGCACCCAACTGAATGTCAGCGCCTTCTCCAACCATCATGACCTGGTCAAATTCAACGGTATCCCCTTCGTTTGCATTTAGGGACTCAACGCGTAGAACTTGGCCTTCACGAACACGATATTGCTTACCACCGGTTTTAATTACCGCATACATATTTGGAAACTCCCGGTTTAGTTATTATTCTAATTCAAATAATCTGGTTTTTACGCCGTCAGAAACGGCAAAGGCGGGATTATATATGGTTTTAAACACAAGGTCAAACCCATTATCTAATTATTTGCTTTTAAAGCATCGCCATAGCGGCGTTGGAGATTTTTTTTATTAAAAAAACAAATACAGCTTTGATTATCGTTAAATTCATACTACACTTTAGCGTTTTAAACCGACTGGCCTAAATACAAATTCAATATGACGCTCTCTGAGATACGTGCCCTTATTCAAGACGACATTCATGCCACCGACCAGTTAATTTTAACCAAACTGGCTTCGGACGTGGTGTTGATCAATCAAATAGGTCAATACATTATCAACAGCGGTGGCAAACGTTTACGCCCCTTGCTGGTACTGCTCACTGCCAGAGCTTGCGGCTACCAAGGACGCCACCACCTTACCCTCGCTGCGGTTATCGAATTTATACACACTTCAACCCTACTACATGATGATGTTGTCGATGAGTCAACCACTCGCCGAGGCAACCAAACGGCCAATGAAGTCTGGGGAAATGCAGCCAGCGTACTGGTCGGTGATTTTTTATATTCACGTTCTTTTGAAATGATGGTGGAACCCGGAAACATGCGAGTGATGGAAATCCTCTCTGAAACCACCAATGTCATAGCCGAAGGTGAAGTGTTACAACTGCTTAATTGTCACGATGCAGATACCACAACGGGTCGCTACATGGAAGTCATTCATCGAAAAACAGCAAAATTATTTGAAGCCGCTACCCATTTAGGCGCCGTACTCGCTGAAACCCCACAATATGAGCAATGCTTAGCTGAATATGGCCGTCACTTAGGGGCTGCATTTCAATTAATCGATGACGCGTTAGACTATATGGCAGATGCCAAAACCCTTGGCAAAAATCTCGGCGACGACCTCGCTGAAGGGAAGCCCACCTTGCCCCTTATTTATGTCCTTGAAAAAGGATCTGATACAGATAAAGCATTGGTGAGACGTGCGATAGAGACAGAAGGCATTTCGCTTTTGAGCGATGTCACCGAAGCCATTCAAAGAACTGGCGCGATCACTTACACACAAGAGGTTGCCACTCAAGAAGTCAGCAAAGCCAAACAAGCCATTTCAGGGTTTCCGGAATCCGATTTTAAAACCGCTTTGCTATCACTAGCAGATTTGGCCATCAACCGCTCGCACTAAAAACAAATATTTATTGCCCGGTAATCACCTTTGTCGGTACCTTTTTCTTATCTGGAAAATGTTTCTTAATGGCATTTTTCAGTTCTGCTTCTTGTTTAATTGCTTCCTGAGCCGCAATCTCTTCCTCAACTTCTTTACGCTCAATTTCAGCAAATTCTTTATACAAATCCAAATGGTTAACCTTCGTTTTATCCCAATCAATACGACGAATCAACCAACTAATAAAAAAACGAATCACGTGACATTCATCTAGGCTGGCATAAAGTAATTCCGGCATAGGTCGATAACCATGCAAGCGCTCTACTAAAATCAATTGCTGTTCACTGTCAGGTCGAATACGAATATACCCCTGATCATTTTCATCTAAGGTGGTACTGTAATAAAGTCGTACCACTTTATTAATGCTGAACATCGCCTTTGTCAAAATTGTAGATTCATGCTTGCCGTTAATACCCACTGTGTGAATAAAGATATTTTGCGTCATAATTGCACGCGCAAAACGCTCTACCTCATCAAAAGGAACTTCGTGCGATTGTACATTCTTGGAATTTTCAGCCTGATAAATCTCATCGGATTTTCGCTCTAATTTCTTAAAGAAATACCGTAAAGCTGGTGTAATGTTTTTTTTACTCATTCTGGGTAACCTCTAATAAAGCCTATCGGCCAGCCTACGCTTACCTTGAGCCAAATAAAACCAATAAAACTAAAAAAACCTGCTCTAAGGCAGGTTTCAAATAGTTAATGACAATAAGCTTACTTTTCAATATCAGGTCTGTTTTAGAACGGCACATCATCATCGTCAAAATCATTGGGCGTATAGGCAGGAACCTGTTGTGCTGGAGGGGATTGCTGGGGCTGTCCGCCGTAATTTTGTTGGGCGGGTTGCGGGTGCTGTGGTGCTTGCCCAAAACCACTCGATTGCGTGGTTTGCGATCTTGGCTGTCCACCTGAGGCATTCATGGGCGCTCCAGGCGCTGCATAATTTCCATTGCCTTGATTTCCATCATACGCAGCATCACTTCCAGCTTGTCGGTTCCCCCCCCCTAGCATTTGCATCACACCATTAAAATCCAACACCACTTCTGTTGAATACCGATCTTGACCGGTGTTTTGATCTTGCCATTTACGGGTTTGCAACTTACCCTCAAGATAGACCTGTGAGCCTTTGGTTAAATACTGTCCTGCGATTTCAGCCAGTTTCCCAAAGATGACGACGCGATGCCACTCGGTTTTTTCTTGTTTCTGCCCGGTTGCCTTGTCGTTCCACTGCTCAGAGGTGGCAACACTTAAGTTTGCAATTGCATTACCATTTGCTGCATATTTTATTTCGGGGTCTCTGCCGAGCGTTCCAACCAAGATTACTTTATTGACACCTCTTGCCATCGTTCTTCTCCATCATCTTTTTTAAGTGTTAAATCATACCTTTTTAACGGCAAAAAGGGTATGTGATTTTTCTGCCCGACTTAGCTGAGTCCTACTTCAAGATACTCTACTAAGCCAATTTCATCAATTTTTTTACGATCTATCTTAAAGTATACACGCTGATCTGCCGCCACAAAAACCACTTCGTAAATACCATCATAAGTTAATAACTTTTCAGTTAGGCTATGCTGTTCTGGATCGGATAGCTGTGCCGTATAGGGTACAGAGGCAATACTGAGCGGCAAAGGCGTTGCCATATTTTGTGCTATCAAGAACCACGCAAAACCGATGGTTGTCGTAAACAAAAACAACCCTTCCACACCATACATTTCATAAAACCAACCACCGATAAACCCACCTAAGGCAGCACCGAGAAATTGACTGCTGGAATAAATACCACTTGCGGTGCCTTTTTTATCTGGCGGCGACAGTTTGACCACCAAAGAAGGCAATGAAGCCTCCAATAAATTAAATGCTGTGAAAAATATTAATAGCCATAAAAACAAGGTCCAGAATCCAATAGAACCATAGAGCAATGCCAACTGCATGAGTGCAATGGTTAAAATCGCCCCGACAAAAATGGGTTTCATTCTGCCTTTAGATTCTGCCTGAATAATAAAGGGAACCATTAATGCAAAGGAAAGCAACATGACGGGTAGATATAATTCCCAATGACTTAATGAATTCAGTCCCGCGAGATCGCGAATCATAAACGGTACCGCGATAAACATCGCTGTTAGGGTTGCGTGTAATACAAATACCCCCACATCAAGGCGCAGTAGTTGTGAATTTTTTAAAACATCCTTAAATTGACTTGGATCGGCTTCAGCTTCCCGCTGATAGGACTGGGTGGTAATGGCCGGTACGACGAAAAGCACTAAAATAATGCCTAAAACGCCCAGGCCTGCAATAATCCAAAAAATCCCTCTAACCCCAAAAAGCTCCCCCAATACTGGACCGGCAACCAAAGATGCCGTAAAAGACAACCCAATGGTGATACCAACGATGGACATGGCTCTTAACCGAAATTGTTCAGAGACCAAATCCGCCACCGTTGCCATTAATACTGCAGCAACCGCCCCCATTCCCTGAATGGCGCGCCCTAGAATCATCATTTCTATGGATTCGGCTAGGGCACAAACAATCGATCCCGCCATAAAAACCAGCATACCGATAATAATCAGCGGTTTACGCCCAAACTTGTCCGAAAGCATCCCATAAGGGATTTGTAACAGCGCTTGTGTTAGGCCGTAAATACCGATCGCAATACCGATTTGAGTTCCAGTAACACCTTGGAACTCTTCTTGAGCAAACAGTGCAAAAACAGGGAAAATCATAAACAACCCAAGCATGCGGGTTGAGAAAATGCCCGCTACCGAGAAAGCAGCTCTTTTCTCGACGGGGTTCATTTGGCAACGCTCTTGTAACATCAAATACTGTCCTATTTACGGGGGTATCAGTGGGTACGATTGTTATGTATGTTTGTCAATTCAGAGACACTCAAGCAAATAACTTTGGCACTTTGAAAGCTCCGCATTATATCATTATTGTGATGGTTTTAGGTATGTAAACTGATGTCAAAACAGTCGCTATATCACTTTTTAATTCTAATCAATAGCAGACAATCAGATTATCGCCTCACTTGCTCCCCATCCTGCCGTTCCATCTGTACGATTTTGCTATAATACTGACTTTGCTTACCATAAGACTGGCTGATAAAGAATGCTTGAAGAGATTATTGTTCGAGGTGCTCGCACCCATAATTTAAAAAATATTGATGTCACGCTACCTCGAGACAAGCTGATTGTCATTACCGGATTATCTGGTTCAGGAAAGTCGTCATTAGCTTTTGATACCATTTATGCTGAAGGCCAACGACGCTATGTAGAGTCGCTATCGGCCTATGCACGCCAATTTCTGTCTGTCATGGAAAAGCCGGATATCGATCATATTGAAGGTTTGTCTCCGGCCATCTCAATCGAGCAAAAATCGACTTCTCATAACCCTCGCTCCACCGTCGGCACTGTGACGGAAATTTATGATTATTTAAGATTACTCTATGCTAGAGCTGGAACCCCCCGCTGTCCAACACACCACTGTGATCTAGTCGCACAAACGGTTAGCCAAATGGTCGATCACACCTTAACCTTGCCGGAAAACAGTAAGTGCCTATTAGTGGCACCGGTTGTTCGGGGTAAAAAAGGCTCCCATCAAAACTTACTCGATGAACTACAAGCGCAAGGGTATTTACGTGCTCGTATTGATGGCAAACTCATGGAATTGGATGGTTCCATTTCCTTAAATAAGAACTTAAAACATGATATTGAAGTGGTTGTGGATCGCTTCAAAATTCGAGAAGACATTAAACAACGTTTGGCTGAATCTTTTGAAACGGCATTACATTTAGCAGAAGGCATTGCATTGGTGTTACCAATGGAAACAGACGATGATTTCCGATTGGTCTTTTCTGAGCGTTTTTCTTGCCCGCATTGTGGATATTCAGTGCCAGAACTCGAACCTCGCATTTTCTCTTTTAACAACCCGCATGGCGCCTGCCCCAGTTGTGATGGGCTCGGGGTCAAACAAACCTTTGATGCCAATAAAATTGTCATACACCCTGAGCTCAGTCTTGCCGGCGGCGCTATTCGTGGCTGGGATCGCCGCCATAAATATTACTACGACCTGCTTAAAGCCGTGGCCGATCATTATCAATTTGATATGGAAACCTCCTGGCAGGATCTCCCCCTCCAACAACAAGAAATTATCTTATATGGCTCAGGTAAAGAAAAATTGCCGCTACCGCACGGTCGATATGCGGATAGACGTCGTTTCGAGGGCGTAATCCCGAATATGGAACGCCGACTGCTTGAAACGGAAAGCAAATCCGTTCGCGATGAACTTGAAAAATTTAGAGTATCTCTCCTGTGCCACAGTTGTCACGGTACCCGTTTAAACGAATCTGCACGCCATTTTTTTGTTGCCGAAAAAAACCTTCCAGAATTAACTGAACGCCCAATTGGCGAATTACATACGTTCTTTCACCAACTCAAGCTCGATGGCAGTAAGGGGAAAATCGCTGAAAAAATCATCAAGGAAGTCCATAGCAGGTTATCTTTTTTGGTTAACGTTGGTTTAAACTACCTTAATCTCAATCGCAGTGCAGATACACTTTCTGGTGGTGAAGCGCAGCGAATTCGCCTCGCAAGCCAAATCGGAGCCGGACTGGTCGGGGTCATGTATGTATTAGATGAACCTTCTATTGGTTTACACCAGCGTGATAATGACAGACTGCTTAACACCCTGAATCACCTTAGAGACTTAGGCAATACCGTTATCGTGGTTGAACATGACGAAGATGCTATTCGTGCAGCAGACTATGTATTGGATATTGGCCCCGGTGCCGGGATTCATGGCGGACATGTGATTGCCCAAGGCAGTCCGGAACAAGTGATGAAAAATCCTGAATCACTTACCGGTCAGTACCTTACCGGCAAGAAAGCCATCACCGTTCCAACAGAGCGTTTACCGCTTCCGCAGAATTGGTTAAACATTGAAGGGGCATCCGGTAACAATTTACAAGCTGTCAATTTAGCCATTCCGGCAGGGTTATTAACTTGTATCACAGGGGTTTCTGGTTCAGGCAAATCCACTTTAATCAATGATACGCTTTACAAAATTGCTGCCACCGCGCTGAATAAAGCGCAACTGGAACCTGCTCCTTATCAAACGGTTAAGGGACTTGAGCATTTTGACAAGGTCGTCAATATTGACCAGAGTCCAATCGGACGCACACCTCGCTCTAATCCGGCCACCTACACGGGGTTGTTTACACCGATTAGAGAACTTTTATCTGCTACCCCGGAATCACGCACCCGCGGCTATACACCTGGTCGGTTTAGCTTTAATGTCAAAGGCGGTCGCTGTGAAGCTTGCCAAGGTGATGGGGTGATCAAAGTTGAGATGCATTTTTTACCGGATGTCTATGTTGCCTGTGATGTCTGTAATGGTCAACGCTACAATCGTGAAACATTACAAGTGCACTATAAAGGCAAAAACATCCACGATATATTAGAAATGACTGTTGAAGATGCCCGAGCTTTCTTTGATGCCATTCCGGTTTTGTCGCGCAAATTGACCATGTTAATAGAAGTCGGTCTGGGTTACATTAAACTAGGTCAAAGTGCGACCACCCTCTCCGGCGGCGAAGCACAAAGAGTGAAACTCGCGAAAGAGCTCTCCAAACGCGATACAGGAAACACCTTGTATATCTTGGACGAACCGACGACAGGGTTGCATTTTCATGACATAGAGTTATTATTAAAAGTCATCAGAAACCTTCGTGATCATGGTAATACCATTGTCATTATTGAGCACAATTTAGACGTTATCAAAACAGCCGATTGGGTAATTGATTTAGGGCCGGAGGGTGGTTCAGGGGGGGGTCAAATTATTGCAACCGGCACACCGGAAATGATTGCTGAAGAGGATGCTTCCTATACCGGCCACTATTTAAAAAAATTGTTAACGAAAAAACCTTTGATCCAAGCATGAAATGGCCAGGCCTGGCTATTTTTAATGTCTTGCTGCACGCGAAATGAAACATTTGGATGAGTCGGATACGAAAGTAAAATGAGGGAAATTTTAACCCTTTTATGGAGATATCCATCTCGTGCAAAGGTCTCTAATATAGGATAAAATTTTTGCTCCGTAAGCGATTGCATAGATACAGATATTTAAGGTTTCTTGTGAATGGTTAATCGAATTATCCATCTGCTGTGTATCTGTTTCTTTTCTAGCCAGCTAGCTGCTAAACCCGCTTATGATGAATGGCAATCTGTAGACTATATTCAAAAAGCGTTTTTTGAAGTGGCTCTCAAAAATGAATACAAGAAAAGCACTGAACGTCTGAATAGATGGCAATCGCCCATCCAATATACTGTTAAGTATATAGAAATGCCTACAAATGATATGATAACCAGCCTAATAACCGCCCACCTAGAACACTTACAAAAAATAACCGGTCATCGCATTCAACCCAGTCAATCTCAAGCCAACTTAAAGATTATCCTCACTCGCGGGGAATACTACGCCGACATGATTAAGCGCTACACTCAAAGCAACGTTAAAGACTTAGCGCAAGACAGTAATTGCATGGGGAGTTTTCGTATCAACAGCCGCAGTGAAATCACCGATGCAACCGTCATTATTCCGGTTGATCGGGTTATGGGAGAGGGACTATTGGTTGCTTGTATCGTAGAAGAAACCACTCAAATCATGGGGCTGCCCAATGATTCCGATTGGGTATTTCCCAGCATAGCAAACGATAAGAGTAAAATTGAATTACTGACCGGGCTAGATTATATTCTATTAAAGCTGCTCTATTCTAAAGAGTTGAGCCCTGGAATGAAAGCCAATGAAATCCAACCCATTGCTGAAAAAATTTTGAATACATGGAAAAAAAATCGCACGATCAAACGTTCTCCCTTTATTGTCAATCGCTCAGGGCTTTATCCTTTAGTTAACTAAAGTTCCTTAAAGGTTAGGTGGCTAACTTTTGAATGACTATCCCCGCCAACATCAACCCATAGATACCTGGCATATAGCTGGCGGTGCCATTGACCACTCTACCCCTAGCCCCTTCTATCGCTTCCATTGGGCCAGGTTCTTTTGGTAATTCTGTAGAAAAAATAACAGGAACCCCTTTATAAATACCCTGTTTTTTTAATCGCTGACGCATATTTCTAGCCAAACCACAAGTATGTGTTTTCGAAATATCGGTTATCCTTATCAGACTTGGATCGATTCGTCGACCTGCCCCCATACTTGAAAAAATATTCATTCCTTGTTTAAAAGCTGTCGCAACTAAAGCCACTTTGCAATTCAAGCTGTCTATAGCATCCACTACTGCATCATAATCTGCTGAGAGCAAATCAGCCATTTCGTCTGGTTTTAAAAAAGATTTAATCAACGTCACCTGACAATCCGGATTAATATCATGAACACGCTTCGCCATCACCTCAACTTTAGGTAACCCCAATGTGGAGTTTAAAGCCACAATTTGACGATTAAGGTTAGAAGGTGATACCACATCATGATCGACCAGTGTCAAGCGCCCTACGCCAGCCCTTGCAAGCGCTTCCGCGACGAATCCTCCCACGCCACCTATCCCAGCAATTAATACGTGTGCATTTTCGAGTTTAGCAATTCCTTTTTCACTAAAAACTAATAAACTTCTTTCAAATAGTGGCTTCATCAACTGTCCTTTAACAAAATCATCGATGCATTATAACCTGTTTGATCAATAACCTCTTCAACCGAACACGCTAAAAGCGTTGCAACCTGAGTTGCAATTTTAGGCAATACATCAAAAGGGAATAAAGAAGGTAAATTTGCACCATAAGGTGCATCTGTTTCCAAGACAAGATTGGCTAAACCAATCCCTTTAATCATCTGATGGTAACGTCGTGCGTTTGAATTTAATATAATGCCATTAACGCCGATATATAAACCCTGTTTAACAAACTGTTTAGCCAACTCAAGACCGCCCATAAATCCATGCATAATGCCCTGACTGGGTATGGTTTTAAAAAGTTGTAAAGCTTGATTATAGGCTTTATAACAATGTACAGAAACTGGTCGCTCTAATTGATTTGCTAACTTTAGCTGATACTCAAAAGCAATAAGCTGTTCGTTATAATAAGCCTGATATTTTTTATTAAAGTCTAACCCAATTTCTCCAACTGCCTTAATCTCTGAAGCATTAGCAAGGATTGTGGCAAGCAAACTAAGATCATTTAAATAATTATCGGCAACAAACCAAGGGTGTAAACCTACAGCACTATGAACAGATGAATATAGATCAGAAATCTTTAATGTGTTTTGCCAATCATTAGGATTTGTCCCAACGCTAAGAAATTGTATGGTGTTATGGGAGGTAAGTTGATCCTTCAAGTCTTCAGAAAGGTCAACAAGATGGCAATGGGTATCAAATAGGCGGGACATAAAAAAACCAGCTAACGCTGGTTTATTATTTAATCTTCAGATTCAGTTGCTGATTCAGGACGATCAACTAACTCAACATAAGCCATAGGCGCATTGTCACCAGGCCGAAATCCGCATTTTAGTATACGAATGTATCCACCGGGTCTAGACTCATAACGTGGGCCTAGTTCTGAAAAAAGCTTACCGACAGCTGCTTTATCTCTTAAACGAGAAAAAGCAATACGACGGTTATGAACACTGTCTTGCTTAGCTAATGTAATTAGCGGCTCAGCAACACCACGCAATTCTTTCGCTTTAGCAACGGTTGTCTTAATCATCTCATGTTCAATAAGAGACGCTGACATATTACTAAACATCGCTTTACGATGTGAACTATTGCGATTTAATTTACGACCACTTTTACGATGACGCATGGTAGTTTCCTTTAAATTATACTGACTCTCGACTGACCAAACTTGAAGGTGGCCAATTTTCGAGCTTGGTACCTAAACCTAGACCTCTCTGAGCAAGAACATCTTTAATTTCTTGCAATGATTTTTTTCCTAGATTTGGGGTTTTTAACAAACTTGACTCAGCTCTTTGAACCAAATCACCAATATAGTAAATCTGCTCTGCTTTGAGGCAATTCGCTGAACGAACCGTAAGCTCTAAATCATCTACTGGTTGTAAGAAGATAGGATCAAATTCATTTTCTTCTTCTTCTTGAACCACGATCTCTTTATGCTTCAGATCAACAAACGCAATCAACTGATAATGTAAAACCGTTGCGGCCTGTCTAATGGCTTCTTCAGGATCTAAAGTGCCATCCGTTACGACGTTCAAAATCAGCTTATCCAAATCTGTACGTTGCTCAACACGAGCATTCTGCACTTCATAACTAACTGTTTTTACCGGGCTAAAACTAGCATCTAATTTAAGTGCACCGATATGTGAAGAGTCAGACTCAGTTGATTGAAGCGCTGCTCGATAACCAATTCCTTTCTCAACTTTCAATTTCATTGAAAGCTCAGCACCATCACCTAAATGCGCAATAACTAAATCAGGATTCATGATTTCAGCATCGTGATTTAGCTGAATATCACCTGCTGTTACAACCGCAGGACCTTTTTTGATCAATGACAACTCTGCTTCATCTGATTCGTTTAGTTTTATAGCGACTTCTTTGAGATTTAACATAATCTCAAGAACATCTTCACGAACCCCTTCAATTGAAGAGTATTCATGCAAAACGCCATCTATTTGAGCTTCAACAATGGCTGCACCCGGCATAGAAGATAATAAGATTCTTCTTAAAGCATTCCCTAAAGTATGGCCGAAACCACGTTCAAGGGGCTCAAGAGTGACACGGCTATTAAAACCGCTAATTGTTTTAATATCTACTAGACGGGGTGTCAGTAGCTGCTCTAACATCTCTTGCATTAGAAGTTATCTCCGTTTCAATGGGTTACTTAGAGTAAAGCTCAACGATCAAGTTTTCAGAAATATCCGCCGATAAATCTGTACGATCTGGTACAGATTTAAAAACGCCTTCAAACTTACTAGTATCAACTTCTACCCATCCAACATTTGTTGATTGCGCATTTAATTCTAATGCAGTAGCAATACGAGTTTGATTACGTGATTTCTCTCTAATACTAATCACATCACCCGCCGAAACTTCATAAGAAGGAATATTTACAGACTGTCCATTTACTTGAATCGACTTATGAGACACCAATTGACGCGCTTCAGCACGAGTTGATGCAAAGCCCATACGATAAACAACATTATCTAACCGGCTTTCTAAAAGTTGTAATAGGTTAACACCTGTTGAACCCTTACGACGATCAGCTTCCTTGTAATATAACCGGAATTTCTTTTCAAGAACGCCGTACATACGACGAACTTTTTGTTTTTCTCTCAACTGTAAACCATATTCCGTAACACGCTTACGACCTGCACCATGTTGTCCAGGAAGTTGATCTATTTTGCACTTAGACTCGATGCTTCTAACACCGCTTTTTAAGAATAGATCCGTACCTTCACGACGTGATAGTTTACACTTTGGACCAATATATCTAGCCATCTTCTACCTCTGAATTTTAAACACGACGTTTTTTAGGCGGACGACAACCATTATGAGGAATAGGGGTTACATCAGAAATCGAGCTGATTTTAAAACCGACACTATTAAGGCCTCTAACTGCTGAGTCACGTCCAGGACCGGGGCCCTTAACCATAACATCCATATTTTTGACACCATACTCTGTGGCCATTTGACCAGCACGCTCTGCAGCAACCTGTGCCGCAAAAGGGGTGCTTTTTCGTGAACCACGGAAACCACTCCCGCCAGATGTTGCCCAACATAAGGCATTTCCTTGACGGTCAGTAATTGTCACGATGGTGTTATTAAAGGTTGCATGTACATGTGCAACTGCATCAGTTACAACCTGTTTTGCTTTCTTTTTAACACGTGAATTTGCTTTTGCCATATCTAATCTCTAATTTATGCTTAACGCTTAATAGGTTTTTTAGGACCCTTACGAGTACGAGCATTATTTTTTGTTCGCTGACCTCTTAAAGGTAAGCTACGACGATGACGAATTCCTCTATAACAACCCATGTCCATCAATCGCTTGATATTCATTGTTACATCACGACGAAGGTCACCTTCAATCTTAAACTTTGCCACTTCAGAACGAAGTGATTCTAACTGTTCTTCCGTCAGTTCACGAACTTTAGTAGTTGGATCAATCTTAACATCAGCACAAATTTTCTGTGCAGTGGTCTGTCCAATACCGTAGATCGATCTTAATCCAATTACAACATGCTTGTTAACTGGTATATTTACGCCGGCAATACGAGCCATTTTGCGCTCCTTAACTATCCATCTACCAAAAAACGAGCGATTATACTCATTTTGAGGATTAATTACTAGTAGTAACCTTTAATTATCAACCAATTAAAACTTACCGACCCTTTAGATTTGCTTTTTTCATCATACTTTCGTATTGACCTGATTGAAGATGGGCTTGAATATTTGTCATAAAATCCATAACCACAATCACAATAATCAATAAGGAAGTACCTCCAAAATAGAAAGGCACATTCCAATATAAGATCAAAAACTCTGGCAATAAACAGACTAGCGTAATGTATATTGCACCTGCTAGAGTTAATCGACTCATAATCGTGTCAATTCTTCTTGCCGTTTGCTGACCTGGTCGAATGCCTGGAATATAAGCACCCGATTTACGAAGATTATCAGCTGTTTCATTCGGATTGAAAACAATCGCAGTGTAGAAAAAACAAAAGAAAATAATCGCCATCGCATAAAACAAAATATATAAAGGTTGTCCTGGAGACATCGTTGTCGCAATGTCCTTCAACCAACCCATATTTTCTGCCGTTCCAAACCAACCACCAAGGGTTGCTGGAAACAAAATAATACTTGAAGCAAAAATGGGAGGAATAACACCTGCCATATTCAGCTTCAAGGGTAAATGCCCTTCCTGACCACCATACATTTTACGACCACGCATACGTTGTGCATAATGTATTGGAATTCTTCTTTGACCACGTTCTACAAATACGACAAACGCAATCACGACAAAAACCAATGCAAGCAGTATAAATGCGGTTATAGCATGCATCGCACCCGTATTAACTTGCTCAAAAGTCCCACCTAATGCGGAAGGAAGTCCAGCAACAATACCTGCAAAAATGATCAAGGAAATACCATTTCCTATTCCTTTTTCAGTAATCTGTTCACCAAGCCACATTAAAAAGATGGTGCCACTAACCAGTGTTGTGACAGCAATAACTTTAAACAAGATACCTGGCTCTAGAACAACTGACATGCCATTAATGTTCTGTGACTCTAAAGCAATTGAAACACCTAAGGCTTGAAAAGTTGCCAAAACAACTGTTCCGTATCGTGTGTATTGCGTAATCTTACGCCGACCAGCCTCGCCGTCTTTCTTTAATTGCTCAAGCGTTGGAGAAACAACCGTCAGCAATTGCATAATGATTGATGCAGAAATATACGGCATGATTCCTAAAGCAAGTATCGATAAGCGCTCCAAGGCACCCCCCGAGAACATATTAAACATGTCAAGGATTGTCCCTTTTTGCTGTTCAAACATTGCCGCTAACGCAATTGGATCAATCAAGGGGACTGGAATATGCGTACCTAATCGATAAACAATTAAGGCACCTAATACAAAAAATATTTTTTGTCTTAATCCATTTGAGCTTGATTTTTCAATTGATTGACTTTTCATATTAACTTTCTACAGAGCCACCAGCGGCCTCAATTTCGGCCTGTGCTCCCTTAGTCGCCTTAATTCCAGTCAGCTTTACAGGCTTTGTTAGCTTGCCACTTTTTATCACCTTCACGACCTTAATTTTATCGGAGATAAGATTAAGCGACTTTAAAGTCTCTAGATCAATTGCATCAGCTTCAATCAGGTTCAAAGCATCTAAACGAATTTCAGCGGCATACATTGCTTTACGTGATGTAAAACCAACTTTTGGCAATCTACGCTGTAAAGGCATCTGACCACCTTCAAAACCGATCTTAGGCAAACCACCAGAACGTGACTTCTGACCTTTATGACCTCTTCCAGCCATTTTCCCGTTTCCGGAACCTTGGCCGCGACCTTTACGCTTTGCAGCTTTATTGGCGCCTTCAGCAGGCGATAAAGTATTTAAATGCATTTTATGCTTCCTCTACTTTAAGCAAATAGGAAACTTTATTGATCATTCCACGATTCTCTGGAGTGTCAATAACTGCTACAGTTTGATTCATCCTTCTTAGACCTAAGCCAGATACACACGCTTTATGAGCTGGCAAACGTCCAATAGTGCTTTTAACCAAAGTAACATTGACTAATTTCTTATCTGACATTTTATTCACCTAAAATTTCTTCGACTGACTTGCCGCGCTTAGCTGCGATAAGTTCAGGGCTACTCATTGCTGTCAAGGCATTCACTGTTGAACGTACAACGTTAACAGGTCTTGTTGTTCCAACACATTTCGCCAAAACATCCTTAACACCAGCTGCTTCTAATACAGCACGCATTGCACCACCTGCAATAATCCCAGTACCGTCTGAAGCTGGCAACATAACAATGTTAGCAGCACCTTGTTTAAAGTTAATTGGGTACTGCAAGGTACTTCCATTAAGATGAATATCTCTCATATTAATGCGCGCTTTTTCCATTGCCTTTTTGATTGCAACAGGCACTTCATTTGCCTTACCACTGCCATACCCAACACGACCTTCACCGTCACCAACTACAGTGAGAGCAGAAAAACCAAAAACTCGACCACCTTTCACAACTTTTGCGACACGGCGAATAGAAACCAGTTTTTCAATAAGACCGTCTTGACCTTCTTGTAATTCTTTTGAAGACATCGTTATCCCTTCTTTTAAAATTGAAGCCCGTTCTCTCTAGCAGAATCTGCTAAAACCTGAACACGGCCATGATATTTAAAACCAGAGCGGTCAAATGCAACAGATTCAATCCCTGCACTCTTAGCTTGTTCCGCTATCGACTGACCCACAAGCCGTGCAGCTTCTTTGTTTCCACCAAAAGCAACTTGCTTTTTAATATCTGCTTGGACTGTAGAACAAGCAGCAATCACCGTAGTACCATCTGCTGACAGCACCTGAGCATAAATATGCCGAGGTGTACGGTGTATGCATAAACGTGCTCTTTCTTGCGAAGCAAGTTTTGCACGAGTCTTTTTTGCTCTACGAAGTCGGGTAGCTTTCTTATCCATTTATAATCCCAACCTTTATTTCTTCTTAGCTTCTTTACGCAAAATATATTCATCAGCGTACTTAACACCTTTCCCTTTATAAGGTTCTGGTGGTCTATAGCCACGAATCTCTGCTGCAACTTGACCAACTACTTGTTTATCAACCCCCTTCACAACAATTTCTGTCTGTGAAGGCGTTTCAACAGTAATACCATCAGGAAGCTCATGATTTACTGGATGAGAAAAACCAAGCGTTAAATTTAATGTTTTACCCTGTGCTTGCGCACGATAACCAACACCAACTAACAGTAATTTTTTCTCGAAACCTTCAGATACACCTTGGACCATATTATTAATAATTGATCTTGCAGTTCCTGCTTGGGCCCAAGCATCTTTTTGATTACCTTTAGGTGCAACTGATACCACACCATCTTCTAATGTGATTGCAACCATTTCATTTAAAGACTTTGATAACGAACCTTTTGATCCTTTAACAGACACATTAGACCCATCTATCTTTACTTCAACACCTGAAGGTAATGTAATAGGAGATTTTGCAATTCTAGACATTGTGATCTCCTTAAGCTATATAACAAAGAATCTCACCGCCAATCCCCTGACTACGGGCATTACGATCAGACATGATACCTTTAGAAGTTGAAATAACTGCAACTCCTAAACCACCGATTACTTTTGGCAATTCATTTTTGTTTTTATAAACACGCAAACCTGGTCGGCTTACACGCTTCAATGTTTCAATTACCGGCTTACCTTCGAAATATTTCAAATCAACCGACAACTCTGACTTACCATTCTTTTCACTTACGCTGTATGCACTAACATATCCTTCATCTTCAAGTACTTTTGCAACTGCAATTTTGACTTTAGAAGAAGGCATAACCACTTTTGTATGACCAGCAATTTGACCATTACGAATGCGTGTTAACATATCAGCTATTGGATCAGACATACTCATAAATATTTATCCTTACCAACTTGCTTTTCTTAGACCAGGCACATCACCTTGCATAGCTAATTGTCTTAGCATATTACGTGACAACCCAAATTTTCTGTAAACGCCATGCGGACGACCTGTAATTTTACAACGATTTTGTTGTCTAACAGGGGATGCATTACGTGGAAGCTTTGCTAGCTTATCCATCGCATCCATACGCTCATCAAAGCTCAAAGACATATCAACAGATGCTTTTTTTAATGCATCGCGTTTTGATGCATATTTTGCAACGATCTTTGCTCTTTTCTTTTCTCTTTCAATCATTGATTGCTTAGCCATGAGAAACCTCTATTGCTTTTTAAAAGGGAAATTAAAGGCTTCTAAAAGAGCTTTTGCCTCATCATTAGTTGATGCTGTGGTGGTAAAATTAATATCCATACCACGAATCTTATCAACCTTTTCAAATTCAATTTCTGGGAAAATGATTTGCTCTTTGATGCCTAAGTTGTAATTACCTCGACCATCAAAGGCGTTTGCTTTGACGCCCTGAAAGTCACGAACACGAGGTAATGCAACATTAATTAATCTATCTAAAAACTCATACATTTTGGCACCACGTAAGGTTACTTTACAACCTAGCGGATAACCATCACGAACCTTAAAACTTGCGACAGATTTTCTTGCAATCGTGCGGACTGCCTTTTGTCCCGTAATGGCTTCCATATCAGAAACCGCATTATCAAGAATTTTTTTATCACCAATGGCTTCACCAACACCCATATTGACTGTTATCTTCAATAAGCGTGGCGCCTGCATAATAGACTTATAACCAAACTTCTCAACCAATGCAGGAACAACCTGATCATTATATATATTTTGTAATCTTGCCATATTTCAACCTACTTAAGCCATAACCGCTTTGCCATTAGACTTGAAATAGCGAACATTCACGCCATTTTCTTCTCTAATACCAACTCGGTCAGCTTTTTTTGTTTCAGGATTGTATAAAGCAACATTAGAAGCGTCAATTGGCATTTCTTTAGAAACAATACCACCTTGATCTCCCGACATCGGGTTAGGCTTTACATGTTTCTTAACTAAATTGACACCATCTACTAGTAGCTTACCATTTTGCATAACTTGAGAAACTGAACCTAGTTTCCCTTTGTCTTTTCCAGCAATAACGATAACCTCATCACCTTTTCTTAGACGATTCATTATCCGTTCCTTATAAAACTTCTGGAGCTAGAGAAACGATTTTCATAAACTTATCATTTCTTAACTCACGGGTTACAGGGCCAAAAATACGTGTACCAATCGGCTCTTTTTTAGCATTCAGCATGACAGCAGCATTGCCATCAAACTTAATTTTAGAACCATCTGCACGTCTAACGCCTTGAGCAGTCCGTACCACAACCGCATCATAAACATCACCCTTTTTGACCTTACCACGAGGTACTGCTTCTTTCACAGCCACTTTGATAATATCACCAATTCTAGCGTAGCGTCTTTTCGAACCACCCAATACTTTGATGCATTGGACTTTTTTCGCACCACTATTATCAGCGACATCCAGCACAGTTTGCATTTGAATCATGATGGAACTCCATCCATAAAAAATAAATAACACAAAAACCACCAAAATAACTAGTTCCGAATCGGCTTGGCTATTAAGGCGGTTTAAAAATTTTGGGAATTATATCAATTTAAAAAAGAATGTCAACGCAAATTTTAAA
Organism: Piscirickettsiaceae bacterium CG07_land_8_20_14_0_80_44_28; assembly: GCA_002779995.1. Taxonomy (GTDB): domain Bacteria; phylum Pseudomonadota; class Gammaproteobacteria; order Thiomicrospirales; family Thiomicrospiraceae; genus Hydrogenovibrio. Next base: position 5,193 of record PEWX01000083.1, on the reverse strand, counting down.
GTGCTGCTCTCTCATCAATTGAAACCAACGCCCAAGTCTTTCTCTTTGACAAAGGTAAACACTCAGAAATAGTCACACTATCCCCAACACCACAGGTGTTATCAGCATCATGTGCCATGACTTTTGTTGACTTTCTTACAAACTTTTTATACTTTGGGTGCTTGATATAACGGTTTGTCATAACCACTACTGACTTATCCATACCATTACTTACAACAACACCTTGCATCGTTCTTGGTTTTTTCTCTTGACCAGCCATTCTATTTACCTACTTTTTGACGAATGATGGTTTTAACTCGAGCAACAGAACGACGAACAGTTTTTAACTGTGCGCTATTCGACAACTGTCCAGTTGCATGTTGCATTCTTAAGTTAAATTGCTCTTTTAAAAGCGCTAATAGCTCTTCTCTTAGCTCATCAACTGACTTTTCTTTTAATTCTGAAGTCATTTACATCACCGTTCTAGTTACAAATTGTGTTTTGAAAGGCAATTTTGCAGCGGCCAACTCAAATGCTTCACGAGCAACCACTTCTTCAACACCTTGCATTTCATAAAGGACTCGACCAGGCTGAACTTGAGCAACCCAATACTCGACACTCCCTTTACCTTTACCCATACGAACCTCTAAAGGTTTATTAGTAATTGGCTTATCAGGGAAAACACGAATCCAAATCTTGGCACCACGCTTGACTTTACGAGTCATTGCACGACGTGCTGACTCAATCTGACGTGACGTCATACGACCACGCTCCATGGCCTTTAAACCATATTGACCGAAGCTGATCTTATTTCCGACATTTGCAAGACCGCGGTTTCGACCCTTATGTGTCTTTCTAAATTTTGTACGTTTAGGCATCAACATAACAAGTTTTCCTTTTATTTACGGCCTTTCTTGCCTTTTGTTTGTGTCTTGTCATCACTTACCATAGAAATTTTTTCAAGCTTTTCACCTTTAAAGATCCAAACTTTAACCCCTATTTTCCCGTAAGTGGTGTCAGCTTCAAAAGCTGAATAATCAATATCTGCTCGTAACGTATGAAGTGGGACACGCCCTTCTCTATACCATTCAGCACGAGCAATTTCAGCACCATTTAAACGACCAGACACATTAACCTTAATACCTTGTGCACCTAAGCGCATTGCATTACTGACTGCTCGCTTCATAGCACGTCTAAATTGAATACGTTTCTCAAGCTGCTGAGCTATTCCTTCAGCAACTAACTTTGCATCCAATTCTGGCTTCTTAATTTCCTCAATATTGATATTAACAGGCATGCCCGTCTTAGCAATAATTGACTGCTTTAGCTTTTCAATATCCTCACCTTTCTTACCGATAACCACACCAGGTCTTGCAGTATGAATTGTGATTCTAATGCCATTGGCAACACGCTCGATGTTAATTTGACTAACGGAAGCATGCTTTAATTTTTCATGTAATTCTTTACGAATCTCAACATCACTGATTAAAAAATCAGAATAGTTTTTGCTATCCGCATACCAACGTGCATTCCAATCTTTGGTAATCCCTAAACGAATTCCAATTGGATGAACTTTTTGACCCATTCTGATTCTCCTTACTTATCGCCGACAGTCACAGTGATATGACTAATACGTTTTAAGATACGATTTCCACGACCTTTTGCTCTTGCTCGCATACGCTTCATAATAGGCCCTTCATTGACATAAGCCTGTGTCACTTTAAGCTCATCAATATCGGCACCTTCATTATTTTCCGCATTTGCAATTGCTGAATTTAACACTGTACTTAATAATTTCGCTGCTTTTTTATCACTAAAAGCTAAGATATTTACAGCTGCCTCAACGTCTTTACCACGGATTAAATCCGCAACAAGGCGTGCTTTTTGAGGAGAAATTCGAGCAAATTTATGAGTTGCACTAACCTGCATATCCATTCTCCTTATTTAGATTTTTTATCAGCTGCATGACCACGATAAGTACGAGTCATTGAAAATTCACCAAGCTTATGGCCAACCATGTTTTCTGAAACATAGACAGGGATATGCTCTTTACCATTGTGTACTGCAATCGTCAAACCAATCATATCTGGAAGAATCATTGATCTTCTAGACCATGTTTTAATGGGACGTTTATTACCAGATTCTTGTGCCTCCAACACCTTTTTAACAAGGTGATGATCTACAAAAGGTCCTTTTTTAACTGAACGTGGCATAGGGTCCTTCCTTATTTATTTCTACGACGTACGATCATCTTATCAGTACGCTTATTACTACGAGTTTTCTTACCTTTAGTCGGCACACCCCAAGGTGTTACAGGGTTACGCCCACCAGATGTACGCCCTTCACCACCACCATGAGGGTGGTCAACTGGGTTCATTGCAACACCTCTTACAGTAGGTCTAACGCCTTTCCAACGCTTTGCGCCGGCTTTCCCGAGCTTTCTTAATGAATGCTCTTGATTACCAACTTCACCAACTGTTGCACGACAATCAGCTAAAATTTTACGCATCTCACCCGAGCGCAATTTAACCAACACATAAGCACCGTCCCTACCAGCGATTTGCGCATAAGCACCAGCACTTCTAGCAATCTGAGCACCTTTACCAGGTCGCATTTCCATTGCATGAACAATGGTACCTACTGGAATATTTCTCAAAGGCAATGCATTTCCAGCCTTAATAGAAACCACATCTCCAGAAACAATAACATCACCAGCTTTTACATTCCTAGGTGCGAGAATATATCTTCTTTCACCATCCGAATATTTTAGCAATGCAATATGTGCTGTTCTGTTTGGATCATACTCTAGGCGTTCAACTGTTGCAGTTACCCCATCTTTGTTTCTTTTAAAGTCGATCTGACGGTAGTGTTGTTTATGACCACCACCTTGATGCCTTACTGTGATACGACCATTTGAATTACGCCCACCGGTTTTAGATTTCTTTTCTAACAACGCAGAATGGGGCTTACCTTTATGCAAATCTGGATCAACAACACTGACGACAAAACGACGTCCTGGCGATGTTGGTTTTGATTTTTTAATAATAGCCATGACAATCCCTCTTATTCAGCGCCAATAAAATCAATTTCTTGTCCAGGAGCTAAACGAACAACGGCCTTTTTAGTCCCGTTACGTTTACCAGAACGCCCTTTAAAGATCTTGGTCTTACCTTTGATGTTAATCATATTTACAGACTGAACCTGAACATCAAACAAACTTTCTACCGCCTGCTTAACCTCAGGTTTAGTCGCATCAGAAACAACTTTAAATACATACTGTTCAGATGCACCTGCCATTAAGGCTGACTTTTCAGAAACATGGGGTGCCAAAAGCACTTTCAATATACGCTCTCTACTCATGCCAATCTCTCCTCAAGCTGCTTCAGTGCGCCTTGTGTCAAAACTACAGACTTAAACCCAACTAAGCTAACAGGATCTATAGAAGCTACATCACACACACCTGCATGGTATAAATTACGCGAAGATAAATAAAGATACTCATCAAACCCTTCCGTAATAACCAATACATCTTGAAGGTTTAAAGTTTGTAATTTTGATACAAACTCTTTGGTCTTTGGTGCATCCATCTTAAAATCATCAACAACAACGAGACGATCTGTTCTTGCTAATTCAGAAAATATTGACTTAAGCGCGCCACGATACATCTTCTTATTAACTTTCTGAGTAAAATCACGATTATGCCCAGGGAATGCACGGCCACCACCAACCCAGATAGGGCCACGTGAAGTACCGGCTCTTGCTCTACCAGAACCTTTTTGAGCCCATGGTTTAGCACCGCCACCTCGTACCGCTGACCGGTTCTTCTGAGCTTTTGTCCCAGATCTTGATCCTGCCATATAAGCATTTACAACTTGATGAACCAGTGACTCATTAAAGTCTACCGCAAAGACAGCATCAGAAACGGCTACCTTTCCACTCTCTTTTCCACTCGATAATTCAATTATTTTAAAATCCATCATGCCCACCTTATTTAATTGCCTTGCGAACAATAACAGTACTGCCTTTTGCACCAGGCAAAGCACCTTTGATCAGCAACAATGAATTTTCAACATCAACCTTAACCAACTCTAAATTTAGAGTTGTTTGCTTAACATTCCCCATTTGACCAGCCATTTTTTTCCCCTTAAAGACTCTCCCAGGGGTTTGGTTCTGACCAATCGAGCCAGGCGCTCTATGAGATAAGGAATTACCATGTGTTGCATCTTGCATCTTAAAGTTATGACGCTTAACACCACCTTGAAATCCTTTCCCTTTTGTATTACCAGTAACATCGACGACTTTAACATCAGCAAACTTCTCGACGGTTACTTCTGAACCTAACTCTAGCCCTTCAGCTTCAGCTAAATCCTGTAATCTAAACTCCCACAAACCTAAGCCAGCCTCTACCGAAGCTTTCGCAAAATGGCCTGCGGCAGGTTTTGAAACACGACCGGCATGCTTTACCCCACAAGTTACTTGAATGGCATCATAACCATCAACCGCAGAGTTTTTAATCTGTGTAACTCGGTTTACTGATACCTCAACCACTGTTACAGGGGTCGACACACCATCCTCGTTAAATATACGAGTCATACCAACCTTGGTACCAATGAGACCAATACCCATATCATTACCTCATTATTTTTATCAATTAGCCATTACGATTGATGACCAACACTAACAAGCCCAAAAACTATCTAAGCTCTAACTGTACATCCACACCTGCTGCTAGATCCAATTTCATCAAAGCATCAACCGTCTTATCTGTTGGATCAACAATATCTAACAACCGTTTATGAGTACGAATTTCATATTGATCACGCGCATCTTTGTTGACGTGCGGAGAAATCAATACGGTAAAACGCTCTTTACGGGTTGGCATAGGAATAGGTCCCTTAACCTGAGCACCTGTTCTTTTTGCTGTTTCCGTAATCTCACGAGCAGACTGATCAATCAATCGATGATCGAACGCCTTCAAGCGAATACGTATATTTTGAGTCGCCATAATAATCTTTTTCTCATATTACAAAAAAAGAAAAGCAGTGATATATTAAAAGTCACTGCTCACTAAGGGTGCGGATTTTAACAACAAACCCGCTTTATATCAAGCATTTATTTATGCTATTTTCGCACTACCAATTAGTCAAGAATTTTAGCAACAACCCCTGCACCAACTGTACGACCACCTTCACGAATCGCAAAACGCAAACCTTC
>PEWX01000119.1 GCA_002779995.1 Piscirickettsiaceae bacterium CG07_land_8_20_14_0_80_44_28 | reverse complement strand
ATTGAATTTGAATTTGGGGTAATCAAAAATGTAGTGAGATTATACGCGGTAAAAAAGCTTTATCCTAGCCCGTGCCTGTGGATAACCTGTTGAAAAAGGCTGTGGATAAAGTCAGTATAACAATTATTAACCCTATGAAATAAATAGGATTTCTGTGGTTGATGAAAATTAAAACCAAAACATTTTTATGGCTAATATAAATAACAATATTGCAAAGGCTTTTTGCAAGGTTTTAACGGGTAAACGATGCGTTAAACGGGCACCCATCGGTGCCGTGAAAAAACTGGCCAAGGTGATGCCGATAAAGGCCGGCCAATAAATAAATCCAGTGGCATAATCGGGTAACGCGCTTACTTGCCAACCGCTAATCAACAATCCTAATGTCCCGGCAGCGGCGATGGGTAAGCTCACTGCAGAAGAGGTGGCAATGGCCTGTCGAATTGAAATATTATGCCAAACCAAATAAGGGGTGGTGAGGGTGCCTCCCCCAATACCAACCAGTGTTGAGAGAGAACCGATTAGCGAGCCGGCAGTGGATTGTCCAATCAGGCCGGGTAGAATTCGGTTCGGTTTGGCTTGTATATCCAGTAATAATTTGATTGCAATGGCAAATTCAATCACCGCAAAGAGTTTCGCTAGCAGGCTAGCGCTAAAAAGATGGGCAATTAACCCTCCGAATAATCCCCCAAGGATAACACCGGGGGTGAGTTTCCGAAAAATATCCCAGCGAACAGCTTGTTGTTTTTGATGGGTTCTTACCGCCGACAAGGAGGTGATCAAAATGGTTGCCATGGAGGTACCAATGGCAAGGTGAACCAAGTGTTCGCCATCCAGAAACAGCACAAATACGCTGGTTAATACCGGCACAATAATCAGCCCACCGCCAATGCCGAGCAAGCCAGCAAAAAAGCCAGCAATCATGCCGGTAACCAAATAAAGGCCGAATTCAAATAACATAAGAAGTTTGAGTGATTCCTTTTATAAACCGGGTGCTTTCCACATGGATTCCGTTAGCCCTGCGGTGACTAATTGTAATTGTGCGTCATAAACCGCTTGCCAGCGTTGGGCGATGTCTGCATAAAGTGCGGTATTGGCAGAATTGGGTTCATAAGTGGTTTGCCATTGCACAATGGTTTGAGCGGCTTCGGTCAAGCTGCTATAAAAGCCCACGCCAACGCCCGCTGCCATGGCCGCACCTAAAGCAGTGGCTTCTTTCACCACCGGTATGTGAATTTGTTTCCCCGTCACATCCGCTAAAATTTGGGGCCAAAGGGTGCCTTTACTGGCGCCACCCGCAAACACAAGTGTGTCACTTTGCATGCCGGAAAAAGCTTCAATATTTTTCAAATTCAATGCGGAGACAATACAAGCATTTTCTTGCAAAGCTCGAAATAAAGCGGCTTTATTACATCGGCTCGGATCTAAATTCAGATTAATAAAACTGGGACTGGCGTGCATCCAATGCCCATATTTCATGGTGTCAGAAAAGATCGGTAAAATCCCATGACTGCCGACCGGAATCGACTTGGCTTGAGTTTCCAGTAGTTGATAAACATCACAGCCTTGCTGTTGAGCCTGTTGTTTTTCCAACTCACAAAAGGCATCTCGGAACCAACGCATCACAAACCCACTGAAAAAGGAAATGCCCTCGGCTTGCGATTGACCGGGCACCACATGCGGATTGACGCGGATTGAGCTATCTGTTGGCGGCGGTGTGGTCGCCGGAATATTGACCACTTGTTGCCAAAAGGTACCGCCTAACACGGCGGATTGCCCCAATTCAACAATACCCAGACCCGCCGCGCCCAGTTGCACATCGCCGCCACCCATCATCACCGGTGTGCCAGCTTTTAAACCAGTTGCTTTGGCTGCGGATTCCGTCACGACGCCTAACTGGATGCCCGTTTCTAAAGAGGGCGGAAACAGACTTTCTGGAATGGCGAGTTCAGCCAAAATGGCTGAAAAATTGCCCAGGCCTGGTAAAAATTGGCGCTGTTCAAGGGAGAAGATACCGCTAGTGCCGGCATTGGAGGGGTCGCTGGCCAGTTCGCCAGATAATTCCGCTAACACCCAATCGCTGATCATGGTCATTTTATGCG
>PEWX01000113.1 GCA_002779995.1 Piscirickettsiaceae bacterium CG07_land_8_20_14_0_80_44_28 | reverse complement strand
TAATGTCTTGAATAATACTCACTTCTTTTTCGGTTTGTCCAAAGGCCAAACTGCCTTCGCCTTGAATAATCGCATAGTTCGGCGCGGGATTCAGACAGGTTTCACCAGTTTGATACTGGTCGAAATAATGCTGATATGCGGTTACATAAGCATCTAATTCGCGATCAATCAATTCCGGATCACCCGACAAGATTAACGGTTTTTGCTTGGTACGGATAATGTGATCCGGGGTTAGCACACTGGCTTGCTTAAGAACGGCCTCATCTCGCTGCGCAAACGCTTTGGCCGTGGAAAACGGGTTAATCATCGCTAAGATGGTTTCGGGGGCATCCGGGCATTTGATTTGCGCAATGGCGGTTGTCAGTTGCGATAAATAGGATTCGGTGACGCCTTCACTTGGTAGTGGATTCGGCAGTTGTGTTTTTTCATACAAATAGTTTTCGGCCAAGCCCGCTAATTCGATCATCTTGTCGTAAGCGGTTTTGGCGGAATCACTGAAAGTAAACAAGCCGTGATGTTCTAATACCATCCCCTCAATATTCGACCAATCTATGGCTTTGGTTTGTTCATAGACGGCTTTCGCCAAAATAAAACCGGGCATCACATAAGGCACAAACACCACTCGATTGCCATACAGTTTTTCCAAAATCGCTTTACCATCTGGTGTATTGCTGATTGTCACTAAGGCATCGGCATGGGTATGATCGACAAATTTAAAGGGGATAATGGCGTGTAAGATGGCTTCCACCGATGGGTTGGGGGCTTCAGGATTGATCATTGCCTGACGCTGTTGCGCGACCATATCGGTATCCGATAAATGGGGTTGTTTCGCCATTTCCAGCAACGCATTCAGTTTGACCGGGGCAAAGCCTTCAGGCTCAATGGTTTCCAAATCCCATCCAGAGCCTTTGACATATAAGATGTCTTCGCCATCAACGTTAGATTTAACTGACGTATTGCCACCACCATGCATCACTAAATTAGTGTCTTTTCCCAATAGCCGAGAGGTATACACTCGCATATCCAAGTCAGTGGAGATGTTAGCGGCTTCAGCATCATTCCAAAAATTTTCCATGCTTATGCCTCTTCTTTCACAAAGGGTTGACCGGGTTCCCAATCAATATAAACCGAATCTTTTTCAGTTAGATGTGGTGCCTTGATAAACACCGCTTTAAATGGCTTTTCGGTTTCATTGCGGAAATAATGCGCTTCATTCGGATCACACCGCAAATAGGTGCCGGGTTGAATCACCACGCGTTCACCATCCACATAAACTGCGCATTCGCCTTCCAATCCCAAAAAAGACTCTTCTTGTATCACATGCTTATGGCAAGGGTGATGTTCACCAGGGGTAATCACCACCACCCCCAAATCGACATTCGGGCCAGTGGTTAAATATTTGGGACCATGGGTTTCAAAACGGTATTCATGGTCATTTTCATGGGTCATATACATGGTCAGTCTCCAGCCTATTTATACTTGATCAAAATGATATAAAGGGTTGTTTTCAATATGCGTTATAGGTGCTTAGTTGGCAAAATCTTCAGGTTCATAGCCCAAATTGGGTGCCAGCCATTTTTCAGTTTTTTCGATTGTCCAACCCTTGCGCACGGCATAGTCTTCTACTTGATCTCGACCAATCGATCCTACCCCAAAATAACGGGATTCCGGATGGGCAAAGTAAGTACCGGAAACCGCAGCGGTTGGGGTCATCGCAAAACTTTCGGTAATCTCTAAGCCAATCGCTTCATCGGGTTTTAGCAACTCCCAAAGATTGCCTTTTTCGGTATGGTCTGGGCAAGCAGGGTAGCCAGCAGCAGGACGTATGCCTTGATAGCGCTCACGAATGAGGTCGTCATTATTGAGCTGTTCATCAGGCGCATAACCCCATTCTTGTTTGCGAACGATTTCATGTAGGGTTTCAGCAAAGGCTTCGGCCAGTCGATCTGCCAACGCTTTCAACATAATCGAACGATAATCGTCATGATTGGCTTCAAAAGCCGCGATGTGTTCATCAATGCCGACGCCAGCTGTCACCGCAAAGAAACCAATATAGTCGGCAACGCCACTGCCTTTTTCGGCAATAAAATCAGACAGACAGTTATTGGCACCGCCTCGGGATTTATCGGCCTGTTGACGTAAATGGTGGAAGGTATCAAGCACTTTGGTACGCGATTCATCGGTATAGATTTCGATATCATCGCCCACGCGGTTAGCGGGATAGAAACCGAAAACCGCTTTAGCAGTGAGCCATTTTTTATCCACAATTTGTTGAAGCATTTCTTGGGCATCGGCAAACAGCTTACGGGCTTCTTCACCGACGACCTTATCATCTAAAATGCGCGGATAAAGCCCATGCAATTCCCAAGATTGGAAGAAGGGCGACCAATCAATGCGTTTCACCAATTCTGATAATGGGAAATCATCTAAGACTTTAGGGCCAAAGAATTTAGGCTTGACGGGGGTGTAATTTGCCCAGGCCTGGGCATTTAAAGCGGGGTTTTGGCGCGCTTGCTTAATGGGAACGCGTTTCACCATTTTGGCGCGCGCTTTGCGGTCTTCGCGAACCTTTTCATATTCAGCTTTGATCTTGGCAGCAAATTCGGCTTTTTTGTCTCGTGAAATCAAGTTTTGCGCCACACCCACCGCGCGAGACGCATCCTTGACATACACCACCGGATGATCATATTGTGGTTCAATTTTGACGGCGGTATGCGCTTTGGACGTGGTGGCACCGCCAATCATTAGCGGTAAATCCATGCCACGTTCTTGCATCAACTTCGCAACGTGTACCATTTCTTCTAATGACGGGGTAATCAAACCAGACAGCCCAATCACATTGGCACCTTGCTCAATCGCGGTATCCAAAATTTTCTCGGCAGGCACCATGACGCCTAAATCGATCACTTGGAAGTTGTTGCACTGTAACACCACGCCGACAATGTTTTTGCCGATGTCATGCACATCGCCTTTGACGGTTGCCATGACGATTTTCCCCTGAACCTGTCCGGATGATTTTTCTGCTTCCAAATAAGGATCGAGATAGGCCACCGCTCGTTTCATCACTCTTGCGGATTTCACCACCTGTGGTAGAAACATTTTGCCCGAGCCAAATAGATCGCCGACCACGTTCATGCCGTCCATTAACGGCCCTTCAATCACATTGATGGGGGCGCCCAGTTTTTGATAAGCCTCTTCGGTATCGTCTTCAATATAGTCAGTAATGCCTTTGACTAAAGCGTGTTCCAAACGTTTTTCAACCGTATTGTCGCGCCAAGCGGTGTCAGAGACTTTGGAGGCGACTTGACCATCGCCTCGGAAAGTTTCAGCCACTTCCAGTAAGCGTTCACCTGCTTCCGGGTCTTTATTGAGAATCACATCCTCAACCGCTAGGCGTAAAGCTTCTGGAATATCGTCATAGATCGCCATTTGCCCCGCGTTAACAATCCCCATGTCCATGCCTTCTTTGATGGCATAGTACAAAAAGACCGAGTGAATCGCTTCTCTTACCGGGTTATTGCCACGGAAAGCAAACGAAACATTGGATACCCCGCCCGAAATTTTGGCATAAGGTAAGTTCGCTTTAATCCAAGTCACGGCCTGAATAAAATCTAAACCGTAATTGTTGTGCTCTTCAATGCCGGTTGCCACCGCAAAAATATTGGGATCAAAAATAATGTCTTGCGGTAAGAAGCCGACTTTTTCCGTCAGCACGCGATAAGAGCGCTCGCAAATTTCAATTTTACGCGCCAGTGTATCGGCTTGACCCTGCTCATCAAACGCCATGACGATGGCGGCAGCGCCATATTTTTTCACCAATTTGGCATGATGAATAAAGGCGTCTTCCCCTTCTTTAAGTGAAATGGAGTTGACCACGCCTTTGCCTTGGATGCACTTCAATCCCGCTTCAATCACTTCCCATTTTGAGGAGTCGATCATAATCGGCACACGGGACGCTTCGGGTTCGGACGCCAGCAAATTCAGGAATTTCACCATACAGGCTTTTGAATCCAGTAAGCCTTCATCCATATTAATATCAATAATTTGGGCGCCGTCTTCAACTTGTTTGACGGCAATATCAATCGCTTCGTTGTAGTTTTCTTCAATAATCAGCCGTTTGAATTTGGCTGAACCCGTCACATTGTTACGTTCACCGATATTGACAAATAAACTGTTTTCATCAATGTTGAGTGGCTCTAAACCAGATAATCGACAAGCGGGGGCAATGGTCGGGCGTTGGCGTGCGGGAAAGGCTAAGCCTGTTTTTGCCATCGCAGCAATATGGTTTGGCGTGGTGCCACAACAGCCGCCGATAATGTTAATCCAACCATGTTCTGCCCAATGTTTGATTTCATGCGCCATTTGTTCAGGCGTTTCATCATATTCACCAAATTCATTCGGTAAACCAGCATTAGGATGCACCGACACATAAGTTTCACAAACACGGCTTAATTCTTCAACATAAGGGCGCAATTCTTCTGGCCCCAAAGCGCAGTTTAACCCAATGGAAAGCGGTTGTGCATGGGCAACGGCATTATAAAACGCCTCGGTGGTTTGCCCAGATAGCGTCCGACCAGAGGCATCGGTAATGGTGCCGGATAGCATAATCGGTACTTCGATCCCTAAGGTTTCCTCAACCGATTTCACCGCAAAAATAGCAGCCTTGGCATTGAGCGTATCAAAGATGGTTTCAATCAAAATGACATCCGCACCGCCTTTTAACAAGGCTTCGGTTGCTTGAATGTAAGCGGTGACCAATTCATCAAAATGGGTGTTGCGCTTGCCAGGATCATTTACATCCGGTGAGATGGAGGCGGTGCGATTGGTTGGCCCCAACACCCCCGCAACAAAACGGGGTTTACCATCTTCTTGCTGGGCTTGGATGCAAGCCTCTCTGGCCACTTTTGCCGCTGCAATATTGAGGGCGGTCACCTGATCTTGCATATCGTAATCGGCTTGGGCAATGGTGGTGGCATTAAACGAATTGGTCTCGATAATATCGACACCCTGACGCAAAAAGGATAGGTGAATGTCCCGAATCAGCTGGGGTTGCGTCATTACCAAAATATCGTTATTGCCCTTAATATCCATGTGATAGTCGGCAAAAAGCGCACCGCGGAAATCGTCCTCAGACAGTTTCAGGTTTTGCACCATTGTCCCCATCGCACCATCCAAAATGACGATTCTTTCGGCTAACAAGGATTTTAACTGGGCAATACGCTCACAACGATTTTCGGATTCAGACATAACACATCTCTAAGACAGTGAAAAATCGCTATTTTACCATAATAAAAGCTTTTTAAAGCGGGTTGGTTTTTGAGTCAATTCCTTTTTAGCTTTGTAAAAAGGCTTCTGTCCAGCTAGGTAAGTTGCAAGGGTATTGTTTGATCAGTTCACCGTCACTAAAGCGAGCAATTAATTGAGGAGATTGGTCATCTATACTGTTGTCATAGAGATATAGGCGATCAACAATTTCGTGGGAGTAATAGGCATTAATAATGGACTTTTGATATCGACTGATTATTTTAGAAATGGGAACTTCATGGCCACCTTCCATTACTCTTAGTGCAATTCGAGAAGCATTAATCATGGGGGAGTCGGTACAAATAAAAAATACTCTAATAAAGTAACCCTGTCGTTTAGATTGTTTAATAAAAAACAATTTTTTCTTCTGAAGAAGAAACGGTTTCAAACGCGATACTTTTATTTTGTGATAAAAGTTCATATCTTAGAGCTGTGGCACGCTTGGCAGCTTCAAGGCTATTGCTTGCATTATTCCAGTCCCCTAATTCATTTTGCGCGATATTATCTGGATTGATATAAGTGCATCCATTAAACCATTCATGCCCTAAGCCTTGTTCGGTAATCGTTGTTTTCCCCTAACCATTTGGCCCAGCGATGATGATTAATTTTGGTTTATTCAACATGCTCAAGTTTCTTGAGTTTTAACTGTTCTAAATCATGCTTAAGGCGGGCTTTAAAAGCACTAATAGCCGCTTCCTTTTTTTCTTTTACGTTTTTAATTGCAGCATCGGTTAGGGTTTTTAATTCTTCATCTGATGGCTCTCGGTTTAGTAAGAAGCTGTAGGACATCTGTTTTCTCCAAATTTTCAAATTGAACCAACTTTTAAATCTTAGATTAGTATATCAGTTTCAAGGGTTCGGTTTTGGCTTGTGGGTAAGTCTAAACCCGATTTTGTTAATGCAATGACGATTCTTTCGGATACAACGATGGATTCAGACATAACACATCTCTAAGGCATTGAAAATGCGCTATTTTACCATGTAAACCGCTTGAGAGATGGGTTGGTTTTTGAGTCAATTCACCGTCACTAAAGCGCGAGATTAATTTTGGTCTATCCGATATACTCAAGTTTCTTGCGTTTTAATGTCGATGGCTTTGTTCTGTTAATAAGTTTTAATCGGCAATTAAAGGCCATTAGATTTAACCCCTCCTAGCACGCCGAAGAAATTGTCAACTGGTTTGACGTCAAGCGAGCTTAAGCCACCGCGATTCGCTCAATCGCTTTAAACTCTGAGGCGCTGGATAAACTGACCGCTTCCAGATCGTAAGCCGCTTGCAAGTTGGTCCAAAACTGCGGCGTCGTGCCCAAAGCTAGGCTTAAACGAATTGCCGTATCGGCCGTAATCGCCCGTTTGCCATGCACAATCTCATTAATACGCCGTGGCGACACTTGCATTGCTTTGGCCAGCTTATTTTGCGAAATAACTAGAGGCTCTAAAAACTCTTCCAGTAGGACTTCGCCCGGGTGAATATTCTCAATTCTGTTCATTTTCTTCTCCTAGTGGTAATCCACAATTTCAACACTCCCATTATTCCATACAAAGCACACACGCCATTGCTGATTAATGCGAATACTGTGCTGTCCCTGCCTGTCGCCAGTTAAGGCTTCTAGGCGGTTTGCCGGTGGTATCAATAAATCCTCCAAACACATCGCTGCATCCAGTATTCTCAGTTTCATACGCGCTTTGCGTTGAATAGTTTGCGGTAGTTTTTTGGAAAAATGGCCATCAAACACCTTTTTAGCTTCTTTGTCTTTGAATGTCTTAATCATGGCTAGATTATAACGCCTGTCGTTATATGACGCAATGCGTTATATATAAAACCCCTATTCCTGGTGGTTTTTAACTTGCATGACTTCCTTGTTGAGTTTTGGGTTAGGATTGACTTGGTTTGCAGTTGGCTTACTTGGGTTGATATTCTATGTTTTATTCAAACATCCTATTCTTTCATTGTTAATGATATCGTTTGGCATCACTATTCAATAGTCGGGAAAGAATTAAAATGATGTAACCTCTCCTGACATGCCCGAGACTCACCGTGCTATGAATACGGCGGAAGATGTTACATCGGTAAGGCGGCATCCCTTAGTCACAACGTCCGAAACGTTTTGTGGTATGAACACAACGACACCATGCTATGTCACCTCGGGAAACATTATAGCCTAACCCACTGAAATAGGCAGTTTAAGACACTGATTTTATGAATCTTTTTTGATAAACAAAGTAACTGATTAATCCATGATGGATTCTACCACTTGATAACTCACTTTATAAAAAGGTTCAAAGCGTTATAATCGGACTTTCCAAATCCCTCGGTAAAGACTCAATAAATGAATTTAAGCACTTATCTTTCTCAACTGAATCAAAGACTGGCTGAAGGTCATACCTCTGAACATACTTTCCGGGCCGATTTAGAAGCCCTTATTAGAGCGTTCTTGCCAAACCATCATGTGACTAACGAACCTTCCAAAATCACCGACTGCGGCAACCCCGATTATGTCATCACTAAAGACAGCGTGCCGATTGGTTACATAGAAGCCAAAGACATTGGTAAAGACCTTAACCACAAACTGTATAAAGAGCAATTTACGCGCTACCGTAATGCCTTGGATAATTTAATTATTACCGATTATGTTTGGTTTCAGTTTTACCAAAACGGTGAAAAAGTTGCCGAGATTTGGTTAGGTAAACAAAGTGAAAGCACTGGGCAAATTCTCCCCCTAGAAAAAGAGTTTGAAAAATTTACCAACCTCATTTTAGAGTTCTCAACCAAAGTCACCCAAGCGATTAAATCCCCCGTAAAACTGGCCGAGTTTATGGCAGGTAAAGCGCGTTTGTTAGAGAACATTTTAGAAGAAGCCTTGTTAGCTGACATTCAAGCAGGCCAAAGCACCGAGCTGACCAACCAGCTAGAGAGCTTTAGGCAAATGCTCATTCACGACCTAGAACCCAAACAGTTTGCCGACCTTTACGCCCAAACCCTAGCCTACGGCATGTTTGCCGCACGCTATCACGATCCAAGCTTACCCACCTTTGACCGAGACGAA
>PEWX01000066.1 GCA_002779995.1 Piscirickettsiaceae bacterium CG07_land_8_20_14_0_80_44_28 | reverse complement strand
CGGTAATCGCAGAAGTATGAACGTTTGTAATACCCGTTTTAGTCAAAATGACAAAGTCACCTGCTGTTCTAAGATTAACTGGAGCCGGTCCTTTCGCAACGTTCGCGGTTGCGCCAGTGGTAAACGTCCACACTAGGTTTGCTGCTAAAGCATTGCCAACGAGATCCGTAGCCGTTGTTGAGATCGTAGCCGTATAGGTGGTACTGGCCGCAAGATCATTCGTTGGATCAAAAGTCGCTACCTTATTGCTGTAGCTCACCGTGCCCGAAATGGCTGTCGTCCCTTGTTTCAGCGTGAAACTTGAACTACTAACCGTTGCAGGATCAAGCGCTTCATTAAACGTTGCCGTCACATTGCGGTTAATGGGAACATCTGTCGCCGTATCAACCGGATAGGTGGAGACTTTTGTTGGAGCCGTTGTGTCTACCGCTGTTGCTGCACCACTGGTGAAACTCCAGGTCACGTTACTTGCTAAAGCCGTGCCAGTAGCTGTTTTAGCCTGAGTCGTAATCATCGCCGTATAGACCGTACTGGCGGTAAAGTTTCTGTCTGGATCGAAACTCGCCGTTTTAGAATCTGCGTCATAGACTACGGTACCGACTAATGCGGCTTCGTCTTTACCCGTTACAGTAAAGCTTGCGGTGGTCAGGGTTGAGGCATCCATGGACTCACTAAAAGTGACCACCACTTTTTGGTTGAGCGGCACATTGATAGCCGTATTGGCAGGTGCCGTTTCGGTCACGGATGAAGAATCCGTCGAGGTCGTCGTATCATTCGTACCCGTCGTTGTTGTCGTATCCTCAACAGCAGTCGGAACTTCATTGCCACCGCCACACCCGGTCAGAAGTACGGTCAGCATCAAGCCTGTTAGCCAAAAACTATGGCCAGTGTATTTTTTAAAATGAGTCATTATCTTTCTCCAAGGAGATTTTAATATCGCGGGTAATCATCGCCCTGATATTGGATTAGCAAAAGTACATTTTGCCTAAAGGACTCTTTTTATCGACCGTTACGTCACAGGGTTCAAATACCTTTTATTGAGCGTTCTGTTTCGCAAAGGAGATTATTAGGAGGTTTTTTCCGTCTAGTCGTAAGGCCTCAGACGGTTAGGAGGGACTCCCTCTAGTGTAGGCTTTATATTTTCAAATAGGTGGGTTTATTTGTAAATAATTGAATTAAAAGTCATTATAGTGCTCTAGATCGGCTCTGGTAACGTTGTTTCTATTCACTGAATTTTGGGTTTTTAAGTCAGTATTCATTAAGTTTTCATGAAAAAACGGTCGGGGTTTTCTCCGCCAGACAGTAAAATATAGCGATAAAAAAAGGACCCAGTCGGGTCCTTTGATTTTGTCATGATGCTTTATAAGGTATAACGATTACCTTATTGAGCAGGTTGTGTCACAGTATTTTGTTGCAAAGTGACTTCGGTTTGCGATAACAGTCTGCCATTAATGGTCGCGCCTGTTTTTACATTAACCGCTTTGACAGCCAGTATGACACCTTCGAAAGTGGCGTTGGTATTAATATCAACTCCGACGCCGCCAGCGACTTGCCAGAAAACATTTTTGGCGACAGCGCCGCCAGTTAATAAGACTTTGGTGTCACTTGCCTGGGTGATATTGCCTTCTATCTGAAAGATCCAGACATCATTTGGACCACCATTAAGCGTGACATTGGTATTGATTAAAACACTGGTGCCCCATTTATAAAGGCCTGGAACCAGCGTTTGGCCACTCACGTCTCCAGCATGTAGTTCAGTGAAGTCAGGCGTTGTTCTACCTGCGGCGTCGTTGTAAGCCGTTCCCATATCGAGTACGGCATTGGCGACTAGAGTGTTGTCAGCGGGAACGCCTTTAAAACAGGAGATTGCGCCACTGCCCGTATAAGCCGCATTCGCACCGTAGATGGTGCCCGTTATTTCGGTACAGAAAACGTTATCCATCGCTGCAGCCGTAATCGGACTGGCACCGATATTTCCGGT
>PEWX01000097.1 GCA_002779995.1 Piscirickettsiaceae bacterium CG07_land_8_20_14_0_80_44_28 | reverse complement strand
ACTTATCGCTCATGAATTTTTCACTTTCTCGGGGATTTTAAATACCTAGCGAGTTTAACATTTTACGGTCGGAAAGTCCGACAAGCTGCTAGAACAGATTTAACCACAATAGTTACGACTCTTTTTGCTGTGATTTTGGGGGCATGGGTTCTCATAGCAATTGTTGACGTTGAATCTTCTGGATTTAAAGCTGAAGAACGCTTCAAGCATGATATGTTATCTCTAACCGCCTCAATCGATTCTCTTGGAAGGAAAATATCTAATGAAATTGAACGCAAAACGCCATTCGATTATGACAAAGAATATGAAGTCATTAATAATTTCATTAATTCACCTTCAATGATTGCTTTACTGATTTGGGTCCAAAAAAGCAAGAAAAAATCTGATGAACATTTATATGGAAAGATTACCGTAAACTTTGATTTACTATGCCATCATTACCGTTGCTACAAAAAATCATCAAGTACTGAACACTTAATTCAACTACTTAACCCCTGGAAGACACTGAGAGACATTTTGAAAGAAATTAATGAACAAGATATTAACGAAATCTCTTATAACTTGGCCAACCCTGGTAAATCTTACAATGAATACCTAAAAGTTTCTGAAACAAAAGACCCTTATATTAAAAATACCATTCAAGTATTAAATCGCGGATTTTAGTCATAAGTCCAAGCCAGTAGAGATTAAAATATAAATTTGGAGCCACCACTACATTTTTGTTTAAGGTGGTTCCGATTCAATAAAAATGGTCTCTTACTCAAGAACTTATCCTGCCGAAATATTCTTGCTTAAGATCAATCCACCAATAACTTTAACAACCTCTAACGTCCAAAAGACTGTAGCAATTAAAAATTTGGGCATTCAAGATATCAGTCTTTCAACTTTGACCTGGAAAGAACCCACTAACTGATACCAGGCAGTTATTTAACGAATAGACACAGAAAAAACAGCATTATTAATGCAAAATGATGAAAGACACTATTACTTTAGTGTTTTATCTTGCCAAATTCTTGAATCAGGGTTGACGACATAATATCTGCTAACGTGATGCTTTCTAAATATTTAAGGTACTGTTGGGTGGCTTGTTGCAAATGGGCTTTTAGCTGACAGTGCGTGCGGATCAAACACATCGGCTCGTTACAGTTAACCGCTTCAAGATTATTTTCCATCAGCTCGACGATTTCTCGCAACTGGATTTGGTGGAGCGATTTAGCAAGTCGAATGCCGCCTTTTTGCCCGCGAACCGCTTCAATATAACCATGGTGCGCCAGCTTTTGCACAATCTTGGTAACATGGCTTTTCGAAATTTGAAACTGATCAACAATCTTTTGAATTTGCAATAACGGCTGGTTCTGAGTCGCCGCCAAGGCCATAAGCACACGAAAGGCATAGTCGGTTTGTTTGGTCAATTGCATGAAATTTTCTTCCTAAAGGTTGGGGAGGTATCTTTGAATTATAGTTGACAGCACTATAAAGATTCAAATAAGATGTATCTTTAAATGATTCATTTAATCTGAATCTTTCATTGAGTTTCAACCGGGATACCCCATGAACAACCCCTATTTTTTTGAACGCGCTTTTCGATCCTTTTTTTTAGGTGCCATGACGTTTGCCATTGTGGCGATGATGGTTTGGTGGACTCAGTCTCCCGGCTTTAACGGCACATTTGCTGATATTGCGGCGATCCATTGGCACGGCCATGAAATGGTGTTTGGTTATGCATTAGCAACTGTCACTGGCTTTTTACTGACGGCGGTAATGAATTGGAGCGGCATGAACAGCGCTTGCGGATGGCCATTGGCTTTCGGCTTTTTATTATGGTGTCTGGCTCGGTTAGGGTATTTATTTTCGCTTCCTATGGAATGGATAGCCTTCTTCGACTTAGGATTTAACCTGATGTTGGTCGTTTTATTTGCTTGGCCGGTGTTTCATAAAGCGCTGTGGGCGCAAGTCGGTTTATTAAGCAAATTCTCATTACTATTTGCGGTGAATGCTTTATTTTATGCTCAGGGGTTAGGTTGGCAACCTGAAGTGCTTTGGGGCTGGCAACTCACGCTATCCAATACCTTAATCATGGGGTTGTTTTTGATTCTCGCCATTAACCTCACCATGATTCGTCGCACCTTGCCTTTCTTTACCGAGAGAACCTTACAACTGCCCCCCATTACCGAAAGCATCTGGCTAAATCGTTTGGCACTGATTGGTTTTGTGGGGGTGGTGTTCTGTGCAGTGATTGCGCCCGGCCATTGGTTAATGAGCTTGATTGCCTTACCAACGGCAGTTATTTTTGCGATACGCGCAAAACACTGGTATCACCCCAAGATTTGGCAAGCACCATTATTATGGCCATTACATTTGGCGTATGGTTTTATGACGGTGGGGATTGCATTATATGGCCTTGCCGGACTCAACATCATCCAACCCACCTATGCCTTGCATGCTCTGACTGCCGGCGGCATTGGCTTACTGTGCTCTGCAATGGTGGCGCGCATCAGTTTAGGTCATACTCAGCGCAATGTCTTTGAACCGCCTAAAGGGCTTCAGTGGGTTTTTATCAGTTTGGCAATGGCCGCGCTGTTTCGAGTATTGATGCCGTTAGTCAGTCCTGATTTTTATCACGTTTGGATTCAACTCAGTCAATGGAGTTGGATACTCGGTTTTGGGTTGTTGTTCACCCTTTATTGGCGCATTCTCAGCCAGCCGAGCCTGAAGAATCCGCACAATTTATTTTAAAACTTCCAACACGCACAAGGAGGTGTGCTTATGAAAACCATTCGTCTAACCCTAATGGCTGTTTTATGGTTGATTTCTAACCAGGCCTGGTCAGAATCCGCCGATAATCGCACAGTTATTTGGCTGACCGACACCGAAAAAACCGCCTTGTTAAGCGAAATGCGCCAGTTTTTAAGCGCTAGCCATCAAATTCTTTCCGCTGCTTTGACAGAAGATGCCGATGCGGTTGAAGCTGCCGCAAGACCAATGGGCGTTAAATTGATGAAAAGCACCCCGGATGCGCTCAAAACCAAATTACCAAAAGGCTTTGGTGAACTGGGCTCAAGAACCCATTTAGGGTTTGAAGAAATCGCCAATGAAGCTTCAGGAATGGGCGATACCAACGTCATCCTTAAACAGTTAGCTAAATTACAAACCAACTGTATTGCATGCCATGCTCACTACCAATTTAAAGTGACGCCTTGAAACAACTTTGATCGCGATTGAATGGAGAAATAACCCTGATAATTGCAATGTATTGTTGGATAACAATTAAACATTGTTATAATCCCCGTTAAGCAATTGCTTTTATCTACCCAGGAGGCCGAAATGTCCAACGTTACAGGCAAGCAAATTGATATCCCCAGCAGCTATATTCTCAGTACCAGCACAGACCTAAAAGGTATTATTGTTTCCGCTAGCCCTGACTTTTGTACCATTTCCGGCCGCACACCGGAAGAAATGATTGGCCAACCTCATAGTCTCGTTCGCCACCCGGATTCACCTGCACAAATTTTTAGTGATATGTGGTCAACCCTTTCTAAAGGTCACCCATGGCAAGCCGCCGTTAAAAATCGCGCCAAGAATGGCGACCATTATTGGGTCATTGCCAATGCCTCCCCGATCTTTGAAAATGGCAAAATCACCGGCTATATATCGGTTCGTCGTGCGGCAACCCCGGAACAAATCCAAGCTGGCGAGCAGGCTTATCGAGATATAGCCGCCGGTAAGAAGAAATTAAAAGGTGGCCACCTTGTGCCAACCAAAATGCCTTTGCGTGAACGATTTTCATTATTTACGCATTTTAAAGTTAGCGTCGCCAATAAGTTTTTAATGGCGTTCTTACCCGTTTTACTATTGGGTGTCATTCAAGGCGGGATGTCGCTCTACTCGGCTTATGAACAAAAAATTAAGTATGAACTGACCAATCAACAGATGACACTGGTCACCTTAATCAGCGAACTGACTCACGAATCGCAAAAAGAACGCGGTGTTTCCGCCGGCTATTTAGGCAGCAAAGGGCAAAATTTTAAAACCGAATTGGAAAAACAAAGGCAAGTGTTTGACCAAAAAAGCCAAGCCTTACAAAAAACGCTAACGACATCCCCTGAATTGGTCACCGACAATATCAGCATGGTTGTGAAAAGTCTGCAACAACAAATCCGTATTATTGAACAAACCCGCCCTCAAATTGACAGCTTACAAGTTAGCCCTGAAAAGGCGATTGCCAATTACAGCAAACTGAATAACTTTACCATCGAAATGATTGGCATTTTAACCCGAAGCGTGCAGGATAAGGACGAAGCGAAAATGCTCTATGCCATGCAAAGCATGGAACAATTTAAAGAAATGGCAGGCATTGAGAGAGCCGTGTTATCCAATACCTTTGCTGCCGATCAGTTTGCACCGGGGTTCTATGAAAAGTTTATTAAATTAATGGGGAACCAAGAACAATACGCTAAAACCTTCAAAGATTACGCGCCAAAAGCGCTTGCTGACACCTTAAATAGTTTGACAGAATCTTCAGAATTCAAAAAAGCCCAAGCTTATAGAGAGATTGCCTTAGAACATAATTATAAGGGTCACTTTAATCAATCAGCGACTGACTGGTACCAAGCACAGACGGCTAAAATTACGCTATTAAATGGCTTTGTCCAAATCTTAAATTTAAACATATCGGAAATTACCGCGCAAAAAGCAGCGCAACAACAAAGTATTTTTGGGTGGACGTTTGGCTTGGTTGTCTTGGCCGTTTTATTATCTTTAGTCATTGGCTATCAAGTCTTTAGAACGGTGATTGGTACGCTACGCCAAATCAACCGCGTGGTTAGTGAAATCATTGAATCGGGTCGCTTAGCCGATCGAGTCCGCATTCAAGATACCGGGGATGAATTGTCTGCGGTGGCCAATGCCTTTGACAATATGATTGTTAATATGGAAAGATCCATTTTTGCCGTCAGCGAGGTCATGGATCAAATAGCCCGTGGTCATTTTGACCACCGAGTGACCGATCCATTGGTCGGTGACATGGATACGCTTAAACGGGGTGTGAACTATGCAGCTGAAAGCGTCGAAAAAACTATGGCGGCATTGCATGATGTGATGAATGGCTTAGCAAATGGTGATTTCAGCGTGAGAATGGATGAACGGGTACCCGAAAACCTTCGCAACTCAGTGAATGACACCTTGTCCACCATGGATACAGCGATGCAATCTATGGAAGACGTTATGACAAAATTAGCGCAAGGCGAGTTCAATGAACGCATTGAATTAGAACTCAAAGGGAGTTTTAAAAACCTGGCTGATAATATCAATCATTCTTTGGAAGCCTTACAACATGCCATACAAGAAATCAACCAGGTAACAAGTGCCTTAGCAAAAGGCGACTTAACCGCACAGGCGACTACCCCGATGGGCGGCGACCTGGAAAATTTACGTCAAGCAGTAAACGGTGCGGTTCAAGCACTGGCGGTCACCATTCAAGATATACAGCAAGCCACACAACAGGTTGCCCAAGCTTCTAACGAGGTTGATTCCGGCACCCAAAGCTTAAATGATCGCACTCAACAACAGGCGGCTTCTTTAGAAGAAACCGCTGCCAGTATGGAACAAATGACCAGTTCCGTACAGCAATCTGCCGAAAATGCCAGTGAAGCCAGTGATTTGGCATTAGCTTTGAAAACCAAAGCCGAAAATGGTGCTCAAGTGATGCAACAGACGATTAAAGCGATGGTGGGTATTCGTGAGGCCAGTGAAAAAATTAATGACATTGTCGGTTTAATTGATTCGATTGCTTTCCAAACCAATCTTTTAGCACTCAATGCGGCGGTGGAAGCCGCTCGGGCAGGTGATCATGGTCGCGGGTTTGCCGTCGTTGCGGGCGAAGTCCGCAGTTTAGCTCAAAAATCGGCCGATGCTGCCAGTGACATTAAACGCTTAATTGGTCACACCACCGAACAAATCAGTTCCGGTTCAGAACTGGTTGAAGCGTCGGGTGCAGCTTTAGATGACATTAATCACGGCATTGACTCGGTCTCTCAATTGGTTGCTGGGATCGCTGAGGCAGCCAACGACCAGTCGAAAGGCATTGGACAAGTGAATATTGCGATTAGCAGTATTGACAGCACCACCCAGCAAAATGCCGCCTTGGTTGAAGAAACCTCCGCTAATACAGAAACACTCAGAGAAAACAGCCAGCGAATGCAACAAGCCGTTTCACGCTTTAATTTAACCAAAAAGTTAAGCTAATTTAGTCACCTTAAGTGTCTAAACACAGTTAATGCTCGGTTTTTTGCTGCTGCAATTTACGATAGAGGGTTGAAGGATCAACCCCTAGTTTTTGGGCTGCGAGGGTTTTATTGCCCTGGCAGGCCTCTAAAACATGGTGAATCCAAAGCAATTCAATTTCTGCCAAACTGGCTTCTTCGGGTAAAGACACTTGCCCATTATTTAATGCCGGCACCTTGGTCTGATGCAGCTCACCGGGTAAATGAGCCAACTCTATGGTATCGCCTTTTGCGAGCACCACACTGCGCTGTATAATATTTTCGAGCTCGCGGATATTACCGGGCCAATCGTAATGGTTTAATGCTTCAATTGCCTTGGGTGAAATGGCATGAACGGATTTATGAAACCGTTGTGCATATAAGTGGATAAAGAGCTCTGCCAGTTTGATTAAGTCTTGTGGACGCTCTCTTAGCGGCGGAAGACAAATGGGAAACACATTAATACGATAATATAAATCTTCACGAAATTGCCCCGCATCAACCAACGGTTTTAACGGTTGATTGGTCGCAAAAACCAGCCTCACATTCACTTTTATGGTTTCACTGCCACCGACACGAACCAGGGTTTGATTTTGCAAAAAATGCAGTAATTTGGCTTGCACCTCTAGTCGAGTGCTATTGATTTCATCCAGTAACAGGGTGCCGCCACTGGCGAGTTCGAGTAATCCAAGCTTGCGATGGCTTGCACCTGTAAAGGCGCCTTTTTCATAACCAAACAATTCAGATTCCACTAAATTTTCAGGCACAGCTGCGCAGTTTAATTCAAAATAAGGCGCTTTTGGATTAACACCACTATCGTGCAGATAACGTGCTAAAACGCCCTTACCAACGCCGGTTTCCCCGGTAATGAGAACCGAGAGATCTAACTGGGCAACTTGCTCTATTTGTGACAGAACATCAATCATAACCGGCGATTCACTAATGGGTGCCAGCGGTTTTTCTAGCTGTGCTAAACGAACCTCCATTTGTGCCATGCGTCGATAATGTTGCTGATACTCATGCAGGCGATCCAATAGATTTTTAACCATTTGTACATCAAACGGTTTGGTAATTAAGTCAAACAAGCCGAATTTAAAGGCATCAATTGCATCTTGAAGACTGGCATAGCCGGTGATCATCACCACTTGTATTTGTGCATCTAATTGCTTTGCCAACTCCACCACTTGCATACCACTCCCGTCAGGAAGTTTTAAGTCTGTTAACACAACTTGAGGAGAGTGGTTTGACAGTTGCTGTAACCCCTGTTGCACATTCAATGCTATCGTGGTTTCAAAACCAGCTTGTTGAGCGACTTCCGCTAGCAAATTAGCCATATCCGGTTCGTCTTCAATAATGAGTAGCTTAAACCATTGGTCAGGCTGAGGCTTATCGAAAATAGCGTGATCTTTATTATGGGGCATTTAAATTACTCTTCATGTCTCTAACTAATATAGCGGGAATAATATTTGAAAACAGGTGCCTTGCTCGTTTGTTTTGAGCAATTGTAATTGGCCGTGCATTTGTTCAACTAAGGTGTTTGCCAAAAACAGCCCCAGCCCGGTTCCTGAACCGTTGACTTGCTGATCGGTATCGGTTGATTTTGATGTGACAAATGGCTCAAATACTTTAGACTGTATTGCTGAAGGAATACCCGAGCCATTATCGCAAATTGTTATTGCCCAATTCTGCTGTGCTAATAACGCTGTAATCGTAAAATCTATCTGCGTTGCGCCCGCCTCTATGGCATTATTGATTAAATTAAACAACAATTGCTCAAATGCAGCCACATCCAACTGAGTCATGGCCTGCTGCTTAGCATGTAAACTTAACACCACGCCTGATTTTTTTTTGACCACAGGTTGCATGAGCTGAATGACCTTATCAATTTCTTGAACACAATCCACTCGCTGTAATTGTAATGTTGGTCTTTTGGCGGTCTTTAGCAAATTGCTAACTTGTTGCGAACAAGCCTTTGCCTGTTTTTCGATAATCTCTAAGCGTTTTTGCAAAGGTTCATCGTTGGTTTGAAGCTTTGCCATTTGAGCATAGCCAACAATATTGGCTAAAGGGGTATTTAAATTATGTGCCAGACCCGCCGCAATTTGACCTACCGCAACCAATCGTTGGCTTTGACACAGATTTTCCGTGGCGTCTGAGACAAACTTATGTGCTGATTCCAAAGAGTCAATGTGATCCTTCAGTCGTTTTTGTAAATCAATAATGGTTTGATTAAGCCTTTGTAATTCGATCGGCAATTTTGCATTCACGCTTAATGGCTGATAAATTATTTTCTCAGGCGTTGTCAAGCTCTGGCTTAACGCCTCAACCGGCCTGATAACATGGGCATTTAACAATCTGGACACCACCCAAAACAAGCCACCTAACATAAACAGTAATGCAATGGCCACCAACATACTGAGTATTCTCAGCGGAGCATTAATGGCGTCACGACTAAACACCAATTCAATTTTACCTGCTGAACGAGACAAGAGCAGAAGCGGTTGTTCAATGACCAGGCCTGGTGGTTTTTGGCCTGTTTTTTGCCGGTCAAAGGCGTTCATTCTCGCTAACTCCTGACCGTTTTGATTGAAGATGCGAATAGAAACTAAATCGACATTTTTTTTCACCAAATCTTCAGCCATGCGTTCGATGATATGATATTCATTCAAAATAACGGCATCGACAGTGGTAATCGCCACTTGTTCGGCGAGCGCATGCGCTTTTTGTTCTAAAGCATTTTGTAAAACATGTGAAATAAAATAATACCCCGAAACGCTCAAAATCAACGTCATCACCACTAACCCCATGCCCAAATAAAAATTTAAAATGGCGGCCAATGGCTTAGCGGTATCTTTTTTAAAATAAGTCACCCATTGCAAAAAATGCTTCATAAAACTTGACAAAATGTTAGCCACCTCAAGCTATGGTGAAACTGGAAATTGTATTGTGTGAGGGGTTGATCGTTTACAAAATATAATAACACGAACATCCTCTCATATTAGCCACCAACTAACAAAGCCGGCAAAAGCCGGCTTTGTTAACTTAGAACGTTTATTAATTTGCTTGGGTTAGTAACCAAATTTGGCATCAATCCCCAATGTAAATGTAGAGGCATCGACTGCATCACGTTCAAATTTTGACCAACCTAAGATTAACGCAGATTTTTTAGTCAGCTTATATTTAGCCCCTAAACCGATGGTGGTAGCATCCTCATTATTATGTGACAAACTGTAAACATTATCGCTTCCACCCTGATTCACACCATAACTCGCGGTTAGCAATCCATTTTTGCCAACCTTTTGAGTAACAACGGCAAATAAGTTGGTACCCAATCTTAAATCAGACACATCTTCATACAAAGCGGCAAGGCTGGTTCCACTTGAAAATTTATATTGCGCGGTGATTTGGTTAGCAGAACCATTTTTTACTTTCTTAGGATCTGTTTTACCAGGGTTACTGTCACTATCAACGGTTAGGGTATCTGCTGTTAAGCGTAATCCACCTAAGCTATATTTAAGGCCAAAACCAGAAACCGTCCCCCCCTTAAAGTCAGCCATTTTACCCGCATTATGCAAATCTTTGGTTGCACTATCATCAGAAAGCGTTGAATAATGTGCATTAAATTGAAATCCGTTCATTTTAGGGGATACATAATCAACGGCATTATTAAAGTAGTTGGCGTTGATATTAGAGGCGCCCTGTTGCCCTGATTGACGTGCTTGCAAAACATGGTCTGTCCATGGGTCGATGGCGGTATAACTTGATTTATAACCGACTGTCACCCTTCCAATTCTAACTTTACCCCAGGCTTTACTTTGTAACCCTGCATAAGATTCGCGGGCATAAATCATATTGTCTTCTTGTTTATCACCGTTTATGCCACTGGCTTTAAATTCGGCTTCTAATTGATATATAACTGAGGTATTTTCTAGGCTACTATCTAAAACACCCTTCATGCCAAATCGCGATGCATTGCTCAATACCTCAACGCCTTCTTTGCGTCCTACCAAGTTGGTCGTTGTTCCGTTGGTGACAGAAGAGCTATCCATTGATAGATTTGCTTGGCCATAAACTTTGATTACATCTGCGGCTAAAACTGGCACAGACATCATCGAGGTGATCCCGGTGATTAATAAAGCATGTTTGACTTTCATAAGGTTACCTTTTTAATTTTATTGCAGAGAGAAAGATCTTGACCTCAATCTCTTAATTAGTTTGAAAAAGTTCTGTATTCACAACCAAGTTCACTCTAAATATAGAAGAACAACCATTAAACAGAACCTAATAGATGACAATACATTTACAATTTTGTTAAAGAAATTATCATGCCAACCTTAATTCATTGATTTTATTACGTTTTCTTAAATAAGGATAATGCAACTTGCAATACACCCTTGCAATATGCAATAGACATTGTGAGTTGAATCCCTCAAAACCGAAGTGTCGAAAAGCCCTATTTGCGAGATCTTTGTATTTTTATCAGCCGGTGCTATACTGATAAAATGTTAAAAAATAGTCAAAATCGATGAATCTCTCTCTCGCCTCATTCAAAGCTTTTCGATTTGCCGCCGCGTTCGGCGTCGTGGTCAGTGCATTGTTTTTTTTGACCGGTTGCAAACCCCTTTTCAATAATGATCCCCTTCAGCCGACTACGGCAGACAAGCCTGTCGCGGAAAAACCCCTTATTTTAGCGGTACAGCCCTTTAATACCCCCTCAAAAGTTGAATCCAATTTTGCGCCGATATTGCATTTTTTGAGCAAAGTATTGCAACGCCCTGTAGCGCTCTATTTAGCAACCAGTTATGAGGATCAAATTCGTAAAATTGCAACCAACCAAGTTGACCTCGCCTATATGGGTCCCAGCAGTTTTGTAACCGCATTTGACAAATTTAGTGATGAAAAGGGGCGCAAGATCCAACCCATTGTCACTGAAAAGCCTTATCAAGCGGCTTTAGTCGCTAATGAGAACAGCGACATCAACGATTGGAAAGATTTAAAAAATAAAACGATGGCTTTCAGTGCTTATTTTTCTTATGCCGGCCATTTTTGGGCAAGGCAAGCAATGCGCGACCATGGCGTGCATCTGTCTGACATAAAACTTTATACCTTTACCGGACGCCACGAAAGAGCAGTTCTCTCAGTTGCTTATGGTGATTATCAAGTCGCTACAACCACACTCAGCATTGCTGAAAAAATGCAGGCACTTAATTACCCCATTAAAATCGTGCAGATTTCTAAACCGCTGGCACCTATTATGTATGTTGGCGCACCTGCTTTAGATGGCGATATTATTCAAAAACTAAAAGTTTCAATGTTGCAACCCGACTTTGAAGAGCAAGAAAGCATCACCCTTTTTGCGCCCGGTGGTAAATATTTTGCCTATAACCCTCAAGACTATGAAACCGTTCGAACAACCATTAAATGGTTTGAGCAATAATTGCCGACATCCCACTTTTGTTGTGACCTTGCAAAATACCTATTTTTTGCAAATTGCAAGAATTATTTATTTACACAGTCCAATAATCACTTAAATATCAATGGGTTAAAAAAATACAGTATTGGCATGTTTTTTTCTAAACAAGTAATGTCTTGTGAGCAACCAATTGATGAGCATCTTGATCTACCAAGGGTTGATCGAGGCGCCTTGACAAGAAAAGGCTGTATTACAAAACCACGTTTAAAAAAAAGCGATACCAAAATAGGAGGCGGGGTTAGACACCTAGCGCGACAAGGTTTGTATAGATCGCTTAAAAATAGCTGCTATCCCCTGTTTTAATAGAGCAAATCCCATCCTGTTTCTCATGGATGGATTTGCCCATTTTTAAAAAAGATTAAATCCCCTTTAAATTATTAGGAAAAAACATGCGACAAGGATTAACAAGATTAACATTCACCCAGTTCATCATCACTTTAAGCCTATTGACTGTTATTCACACGGCTCAGGCTCTGGAATTTAAGGCTCAGAAAGTCACCAACGGCGTTTATGCTTATACCGGCCCTTTAACCGATCGCACCCCTGAAAATTTAGGCCTAAATAACAATATCGGCTTTATCGATACGCAAGCAGGTTGGGTTCTTATTGATTCCGGTGCCGGCGATGCTGCGGCTAAAAAACTTCATGAAATCGCTAAAAACATTAAAGACCAGCCAATTGCCGCTGTTATCAATATTGGCAGTCAAGATCATCGCTGGCTGGGTAATGACTATTTCTCAAAACTGGGCGCTAAAATCTATGCGCATCAAAAAACGGTTAAAACCCAATCTTCAATGTTTAATCAATTGTTAGACCGGTTGGTTTCTAAAGTCCCTGCTTTAAAAGGAACCCACAAAAAAACGGCCGATATTGTCTTATCAGAAAATTCAAACACGCTTACCATTGGTGGGGTTGAAATGCAGCTGAATTTTTATGGTGATGCCCACTTCCCGGGTGACAGCGCTTTATGGCTACCGAAACAACAGGTTTTATTTACCGGTGACAGTGTCTATGTTGACCGTATGTTAGGGGTTCACCCCTGGTCAAATACCATTACCTGGAATGAGGCTTATCAAAAAATGCGTGCGTTGCCCGCCAAATTCATTGTCCCCGGACACGGTCAAGTCAGTGATTGGGAAAAAGTCGATGCAGATACCGGTCGTTATTTAGCCAAACTCATTTCAACCCTAACAGAGGCCGCTGAAAATATGGAAGGCGTCGGATCAGCAGTGGACGCCAACCGTGATTGGCCTGAATTTAAACATTTAGAACATTACGATTCTTGGCATCCACAAAATTTAAATAGGACTTATTTAAGAATTGAGTCCGGTCTGTAACCTACCAGACACTTGGTTTCTCTAAGCAGTTCATTAGGCGCTTTAAGCGCCTTTTTTTGTTGCCCCTTCCTGACGAATCTTTTCGTTTTCTGATATAATCCTGATTAATTTTATTTCTAGAACTTATTGAATTTCCTTATGAAAATTGTGTCTTTTAATGTTAACAGCGTGCGAATGCGCCTTCACCAACTGCAAGCCCTAACCGACCAATACCAACCCGACATCATTGGTTTACAAGAAACCAAAGTCCAAGATCATGAATTTCCGATTGCCGACATTGAAAAAATGGGTTATCAAGCCGTTTTTATGGGACAAAAAACCCATTATGGCGTTGCATTACTGTACAAACCAAATCTCACCTTAGTTGATTGCCAATATGGCTGGTCACACGATACTGAAGAGGCACAAAAACGGCTCATTATTGCTGACTTTAAAGATACGATTGGCAATCAAATTCGGGTGATTAATGGCTATTTCCCTCAGGGTGAAAATCGCAGCCATCCAACAAAATTTCCGGCTAAAGAACGCTTTTATCAAGATTTAATGAATTATCTAAATCAGCAATGTGATCCTTCACAAAACTTGGTGGTGATGGGCGACTTTAATATCTCGCCTGAAGATATTGATATTGGGATTGGTGAACCCAACCGTAAACGCTGGCTAAGAGATGGCAAAACCAGCTTTTTACCTGAAGAGCGCGTTTGGTGGTCGAGTTTGATACAGTGGGGACTACAAGATAGCTACCGTAAAATCCACCCAAATGAAGATCGAATTTTTAGCTGGTTTGATTACCGATCAAAAGGCTTTAATGATGAGCCCAAACGCGGCCTCAGAATTGACACCCTCTTAGCCACAGCGCCTCTTATCGACAAAGCAACCGATAGTGGTGTCGCCTACGATATTCGCGCTATGGAAAAGCCGTCAGATCATGCGCCCGTCTGGACCGAGTTCAACCTATAAAACAACGTTAGAGAATTTAAAATGTCGAAACAGTTTGAAATGGCCAGTCAGGCTTTGCAAAAAATGACTTTAGTTCATAGTGAGAAATTAACTGAAAATACCCTATTGATGCTGCTAAAGCCTTATTCTTCTTTTGCATTTCATGGCGGTCAGTATGTCATGATGGGGATGGACAAAAATGAACTCAAGCCCTTTTCAATCGCTTCAGCCAGTCGTGACGATGATTTGGTTGAACTTCATATTCGCGACACAGATCATTCTGAATGGATGCAAACCTTATTTGCCTTAGACATCGGCTCGATTTTATGGGTTTCGGTCGCCACCAATCAATATGAGCTGGCTTCGCCTAAAAAACTCAAGGACAAAACGGTGATTTTAATTGCCGGAGGAACGGGGTATGCGCCGATGCGCGCACTACTGGACGAGTTGCTCAAATGGCCGGAGCTTCCAAAAATTGAATTTTACTGGGGGGCGAAAACGGCTGAAGAACTCTATCGTGATGCCGAAATGCAGCAATTGGCCGCACAATATGACAAGGTGAGTTATATCCCGGTGCTGTCTGGTGTGCAAGGTGTGGCCGAGCGCGGGGTACATCGCCGTGTTTTAACCGACCACCTTGATTTGACCGATGTACATATTTACTTGTGCGGCCCTTGGGCGATGTTTGAGGCGGCCAAAAAAGATTTTATTGCGGCAGGCCTAACCGCTGAGCAGTTTAACTAACCACCCCGCGCTCACACCTTAGAACGAATGCGTAATGTTTGTAATTGTTCTAAGGTCATGCCTTCAACCGAAACTTTGCCACTCTCTATCGCTTTAATCGAAACACCTTCTTTGGGTAATTTGGGCAATTCAAAATGCGTCACCCAAGGGACATTATGCTGATACATATAATGCCCTTCTTCTAATTCAATGGCTGACAAGCTGTAGATTAACTCAAACACATGATCGGCATATTGCGGTTCAACCACGACTTTAAGCATATCCATTTCTTGCCAAGCCTCTTCAGCGACTAATGCATTTTGATTTCGAATCACCAAAGTTTCTGTCAAAAGAATATTTTCTTCAAACAATCGTTCAACAATTGATTGCGCCGCGCCTCTGCCTAAGATACATACAATCAATTTTGCGGGGCGACAATGATCTTGGTTTAACACGCTTGTCTCCTATTCTGCCAGCACTTGGGAAACATCCTGTAGACCTTGCGATTTGGAACGTCTTTGCTCAATTTTTTCAATCACGTTCGGTGGAATATAGGTTGCGGCCTTTTCTAATGAGGTGACGTAAATAATACCCATGCCGGGTGTATCGAGTTGACCTGCAAGAAACATTTCGGTAAAGATTTCCTCTTCTTGCTGCTTGGAAACCATAATCTGCACGACTTCCTTTTCAGCATCCACCGTAATACTCAACAACCCTAGGCGTTCACGAACCCCTGCGCCGCGACCATAATGAATCGAGGCACCCTGAGCACCGGCCGCTCTTGCGGCTTCAACCACCACATTGCCTTGACCTCTTGGCACCATGCAGGTAATCAGCGACACTTCGGTGAGAATTGTCATCTCTTTTTGAAAACTCATTTTACCCCCTTTGATTTAGCCTGAGTCGTCACATTTTTCAGCAAGCTGCTGTCCAATGTCACTGAACTTTCAATGGCTTCTTTTTCGAGACGATAACTTCGGAATCGGGTCCATAGCCCCACCACTAAAACGCATAAAATCGGTCCGATAGAAGCCATCGCCAAAATACCAAATCCTTCCACTGCGCTCACGGCTTGCCCTAACCCCAACCCCATCGCTAACACCAGCGGTACGGTCACGGGTCCCGTTGTCACCCCGGCACTATCCCATGCGACATTGACAAATGCCTCAGTAGACAAGAACGTCAACACCAATGCCAATAAATAGGCAGGAATCAACATCCAAGCCAAAGACCAATCAAAAATAATTTTGACCACCCCTAAAGCGATTCCTGCGCCGACCCCCAAGGCAACGGCCATCATCAGTGTTTGTTTTTTAAAGGCACCATTAGTCAGCCGCTCAACCGTTAGCCCTAACGCGTTCAGAGCCGGCTCGGCTATGGTTGCACCAAATCCCAATATAAAAGCAAATAAAATGGTAATGGCAATGCCCAAACTAAACCAATACAACGGAGAATCGGCAATGGCCTCAATGCTAATAAAAGCAGCAGGAATCATGGCACCTGCTTGGGTTCCAAGTGCAGCCAATCCATAAGTTAATCCTAAATTGAAAATAATCATGCCTAATACTGAAAAACCAATGCCTAAAGCCACCACTTTAAAATCAGGGATCCGATCCTTTAACAATAAAAATAACACCAACCCCAAAAAAGTCACCAAAGGAACAATCGCACGAATCCCGCTGATAATTTCGACAAACGGGGTCATTTCATACCAAGCAGGACGGGTCATTTGAGCCGTTTGAACACTGGCCAAAATCTGCTCTAGTGGAACAGTTTCATAAATATAGATCCCTAATAATTGCACCCCAATAATGGGAAAAAGTGATGCCAAGGTGACGATACCAAACCCGGATAAAGACTGATTACCACTTCCTGCTGCTGCGGCAATACCAATTCCGAGCGCCAGCACCAAAGGCACAGTCACCGGCCCCGTTGTTACGGCGCCACTATCCCAAGCCAGGCCAATAATTCGACTAAGCTCAGGGATTTGCATGGCGTAAATCGTGATCCCTAGCGTTGGTATAACCGATAAAAAAATCAGCGGTTTTAAGCTCCAATCAAAAATAAAACGCAAGGTACCTAAAATCGCAGCAAACCCAACCCCGCCACCGACGACCAACACCAAAATATCCGACCAGTGAGTCAGTATCGTATACAGGTACGGAGCGGCCATCGGATCGACATTTGAACCTGCTGTTTTTAAAGCACCAATCGCCGGTTCAGCGAAGGTAACACCAATACCCAATAAAAACACGATGAATAAAACCACCGGCAAAGTCGATTTTTTGGGCAATTTATTACCGATCGTTTCACCAAATGGCATCAAGCCTAATCGCAGTCCCTCCATAAACAACATCAATCCAAGAATGACGGCAACCAATCCGCTCACGACCAGCGAGGCATCAAGAATATGTTGTCGCAAAATCAAGGTTTGAAACAGCACTAAATAGAGCGCTAAAGGTAATACGGCTTTGAGTTGTTCTGAGATTTTTTGTGTTAGATAAGGGGTTAATAATCGCTGAACATCTCTGCGAGTCACCTCTATTTTTTGGTATGCGGCTTCAGGAGATTTGGTCAACTCATGATAGGTAATCACCTTAGTATTAAAACGCTCTTGTTGAACCAGCTCATGAAAGGAAATTTTCTTCATTTAAATCGACTCACTGTTTCAATTGGGTTACCAGCTGCTGTATGGCTTGAGCGCGATGACTGTGCTGATTCTTTATGGTTTTTGTCAATTCTGCAACCGAAGCCTTTAGATCGGGCATCCAGATAATGGGATCATACCCAAAGCCTCCCGTGCCTCTTGGCTCATTCAAAACGGTTCCACACCATTTTCCAATCCCAATGACAGGGGTGGGATCTTTAGGGTGGCGAAGATAAACCATCGCACAATAATAGCATGCCTGGCGATTTTGACGCTCAAAATGCGCCAGCTCTGCCAAGAGTTTACGATTATTTCGTTCATCCGACGCAGGCAATCCTTGATCACCTTCCGAATAACGTGCTGAATAAATGCCCGGCATTCCACCTAAAGCGTCCACTTCTAATCCAGAGTCATCCGCAATGGCGGGCAAACCGGTTTTTTCACTGGCAAATCGCGCTTTAATCAAGGCGTTTTCAATAAAGGTTAAGCCATTTTCCACGGCTTCCTCGGTAAAAAACTGTTTTTGCGGTATCACCGTCATCCCCAAAGGCGACAACAAGGTTTGCATCTCGGCTAATTTACCTGGATTCCCCGTCGCCAAAACCACCTTTTGCATTTAATCCTCCAAGCATTTTTTTTGGTGTGCAATCAACTCCTCAATGCCTTTTTGCCCGATGGCAAGCATTGCATTCATTTCCGAAATTGAAAAAGGCGCAGCTTCTGCCGTTCCTTGCACTTCAATAAATTCCCCGTGTTCGGTCATAACCAAATTCATATCCGTTTCTGCCGTAGCGTCTTCCGCATAATCTAAATCCAAAATTGGCCGGCCTTGATAAATACCAACGGAAACAGCGCCGACACCATGTAGAATCGGACTGGTATCCAACAACCCTTTTTCCAACAAGGCTTGAATCGCCAGTGACAATGCAACAAAACCACCTGTGATCGATGCGGTTCGGGTACCGCCATCGGCCTGAATGACATCACAATCAATTAAAAGCGTTCTTTCACCTAATGCGGTTAAATCCACTGCCGCTCGAAGAGAACGGCCAATCAGTCGCTGAATTTCAACCGTGCGGCCACCTTGTTTCCCTGCACTGGCTTCTCGTCTCATACGGCTATCGGTCGATCTAGGCAACATGCCATATTCAGCCGTAATCCAGCCTTGATGCTTGCCTCGCAAAAAAGGCGGCACCTTTTCTTCAATGGTGGCATTACAAATGACTTTGGTATCACCAAATTCAACTAAAACAGATCCTTCTGCATGCTTGGTAAAATTTTTGGTAAATTGAATTTGTCGTAATTGATCAAATGCTCTGCCGCTTGGTCGCATCCACAACTCCTAATAATTGCTGAAATCGAATTAACAGAGATCTTTTCACGAGAGGGATACACAAATAAAAATGGTTAAAATTTTGCTTTCGCATCCCACTCATGCAAGGGTCTCTTAAAAGCTAAGTCTCTTAAAGTTAAAATGAATTAAATTATACATGAATCAATCAATTGATCATTGCTTTCACCCAAAGGCGGGTCATAAGCTTTCTTTCTTGATGTCAATCAATATTTTTATTTGAATTTTATCGCGAACGCCAGTATAGTTCGAAATGTTGTCAGGAATAACAACTTATCAGAGGAAAGAAAATGGATAATCTAGTCAAAATGTTAGGTGTTTTAGTCGTTACTGTTGTCATCCCATTAGCCGTTCTATTGGGTATTTGGGCAGACTTATTACCACAATCATTACAAGTCGCAATTGGCATGTTCGGTGTCATTTTTGCAGCTGTATTTATTGTTGGTGGAAATCTATATCTTATGTATAGCGACATTAAAACCAAGCGCTACTCAAAATAAAATTGCGTTGTGGATCAAAAAACCCAGCCAGTCTGGGTTTTTTTTCGCCTATCTATCAGAGAGTTATCCAAAAATTTAAAGCACTCAACGTTATGTCTCTCCTTATTCCTACCCAAAACTTTTGTATAATAGCGATCAATCAATTTTTCTAACCCAATTTGTGAGTACCCCCTTTAAATGATTGCTGACTCGTCACAGGCTGAACAAGTGCCGGAAGGCCCCCAAAAACCTAAACGCCGTTTTTTTAAGCGTTTGTTTTGGCTGTTTTTTTGGATCGGCTTTGTGATTGCGCCGATAGCGGCAGCAACCATTTACTATATCAAAATTTATCCCACACTTCCCGATGCAGCTGAGCTGGAAGATTTTAGCTATCAAGTTCCCCTTAAAGTCGTCACCCAAGATGGCAAGCTCATTAGCGAAATTGGCACTAAAAAACGCATTCCGCTCAATTACGCTGACATTCCACAAACCATGACTCAGGCCATTATTTCTGCAGAAGACGAGCACTTTTTTTTACATGGCGGCGTCGATTTCAAAGGCATTGCACGAGCTATCTATGAGCTGATGACCACAGGGAGTAAACAATCCGGGGGGTCAACGATTACCATGCAGGTAGCGCGTAATTTCTTCCTAAGTAAAAAGAAAACCTACTTGCGAAAATTAAATGAAATTGTCTTGTCTTACAAAATTGAACACCAGATCAGCAAACAAGAAATTTTAGCCCTCTATCTTAATAAAATCTTTTTAGGGTATCGTTCCTATGGCGTCGCTGCGGCCGCACGCACTTATTACAATAAAGATTTAGCCGACCTGAGCCTAGATGAGTTTGCGATGATTGCAGGCTTACCCAAAGCGCCATCGCGCTATAACCCGATTTACAACCCTAAACGCGCCGAAATTCGACGCAATTATGTATTGCGCCGCATGCATGATAACGGCTATATCACTTTTGAGGAAATGCAAGCCGCTCAAGCCGTCCCTGTACATGCCAAAAGATCCAGCGCCAATATCGATATTGATGCAGGCTATGTTGCCGAAATGGCTCGGCAATTTGCTTTGGATCGATTTGGGGAAGAAGCCCTCAAAAATGGTTTGACCATTGTCACCACGCTCGACAGCAAATTACAAGCCGTCGCCAATACCGCTTTACGCAATGGCCTGCAAGACTATGAACGTCGACACGGCTATCGTGGCATTATCAGACATCTAGCCCCGACCCTACTCACGGATCCTGAGCAGCTCTTAGCCGAACTTGAAGCCACCGAAAAATTTGGTGCTCTTGAGGTCGGCGTGGTCACAAAGGTGTTTGCGGAGACAGCACAAGTGCTGATGCAAAATGAACAAACCATTTCCTTAGCACTCGAAGACATTGATTGGGCAGCGCCTTATATCGACACAAATAAAACCGGCGAAAAACCAACCGGTTTTAACAGCCTTTTTGAAGCGGGGGATGTTATTTATCTACAGTTTTTAGATAACCGTTGGCAACTTGCTCAAAACCCGGTTTCTGAAGCAGGTTTGATTTCCATTAACCCTAAAGATGGCCGCATCTTGGCACTGGTCGGTGGGTTTGACTATTTTAAAAGCAAGTTTAATCGGGTGACTCAGGCGCGCCGACAAGTGGGTTCTAACATCAAACCCTTCTTATACTCCAGCGCGCTGGAAAAAGGGTTTACAGCCGCCAGCATTATTAATGATGCCCCGGTGGTATTTCACGACACCGCCCTAGAAGAATCTTGGCGACCTGAAAACTATTCAGGCCGTTTTTATGGCCCCACACGGTTACGTAATGCCTTAGCGCATTCTCGCAACCTGGTTTCGATAAGATTGTTGCAGCAAATTGGCATCGGCTATGCGATTAATTATTTATCTCGATTTGGCTTCCCTGATGAGCAGTTAAAAGCCCATCGCGATCTTTCTTTGGCCTTGGGTTCAGTACAACTAACGCCCTGG
Source organism: Piscirickettsiaceae bacterium CG07_land_8_20_14_0_80_44_28 (assembly GCA_002779995.1). Lineage (GTDB taxonomy): Bacteria > Pseudomonadota > Gammaproteobacteria > Thiomicrospirales > Thiomicrospiraceae > Hydrogenovibrio. The sequence goes on along the minus strand of PEWX01000097.1, from coordinate 3,290 downwards.
CAAGTGGTAAAAGGCTATGCCACCTTTGCCAATGGTGGTTTTGCCATAGAACCCTATCTTATTGATGTCGTTTATGATTTTAATGGCAATACAATTTACAAATCACAGCCCTTAACGGCTTGCGAAAACCAATGTTTTGAAGGCATTCCCAACAATGCCCCTAGCGTGATTACCCCACAAAACGCCTACATCATGACATCGCTGATGCAGGATGTGATTAACTATGGCTCAGGGCGCAAGGCCAAAGCACTTAATCGCAATGACATTGCCGGCAAGACCGGCACCACCAACGATCAAAAGGATGCTTGGTTTTCAGGGTTTAGTCCGGACATCGCCACCACCGTTTGGGTTGGCTTTGACCAACCCAAAAGCTTAGGTCGCTCAGAAGTGGGCGGTAGAGCGGCCTTACCGATTTGGATTAATTATATGCGTGAAGCACTTCAACCTTATCCCAATGCACCTTTTGCGATTCCGGAAGGTCTGGTTAACATTCCGATTGATCCCGCAACAGGTCAAGCTGTCTTAGCCGATGAACCCAATGCCTTTTTTGAGGTTTTCCGTGAAGCCAATGCCCCTTCTATTCGAGATCTATCAGAAAAGCGTATTGAACAAATGACTCAGGAACTATTTGAATAGCCTATGGACTGGACATTACTCAGTGAAACCATCCGCCAATCTTTGGATTCTCCGTTTAATATCATCAATGCCACTGAACTGAATGGCGGAGACATCCACTCTGCTTACCGATTACATACATCGGAAGGCAACTTCTTTCTAAAACTCAATCAACCGAATTATGCGCCGCTATTACAAACCGAAGCGAACAGTCTGAAAAAGCTCTCGGCCACCAACAGCATCCGCGTTCCAGAAGTCATTTCCCAGGGTCATTTAGCGGGTAAAAACCCCCAGGCCTGGCTACTTTTAAGCTATTTTGAGCTTTCTCATAAAGGGGATGATCATCAACGCGGCAGAGATTTAGCGGAATTACATCATCAAATCCATCCTGATAAGCAATTTGGCTGGTTCGAAAATAACTATATTGGCCACACCCTGCAACAAAACACTTGGCATAACGACTGGGTTGAATTTTATGGACAACAACGATTACTGCCCCAACTCAAACTCGCCGCCAAAAACCAAGCCCCAAAATCTTTATTAGCCAATGGCATTCAAGTCTTCAAAAAATTACCCTATTTTTTTGAAGACTATCAACCGCAAGCCTCATTACTGCATGGGGATCTCTGGGCAGGGAATAGTGGGTTTGATAAGGCGGGTGAACCGGTATTTTTTGACCCGGCCAGCTATTATGGTGATCGAGAAACCGACCTGTCCATGACCGAATTATTTGGCGGTTATGGCACAGCATTTTATCAAGGCTACCAAACGGTTTTCCCGATCAATTCGGGATACCAACAACGCAAATCCCTTTATCAACTGTATCACCTTCTCAATCACTTCAACCTGTTTGGTAGAAGCTATCTCAGTCAAGTCGAGCGAATGATCCAAAGCTTACTGAACGCATGATAAAATAACGCCAATTTTTCTCATTGACTCTTTTTAAACTCAACCATGGACGCAACTATGAAATTTATTCTTCTTGGCGCACCCGGCGCAGGTAAAGGCACTCAAGCCCAATTCTTAACCAAACAATTTAATATTCCGCAAATTTCAACCGGTGACATGCTACGCGCGGCCATTAAAGCCCAAACGCCAATGGGGAAAATGGCTAAGGAATTTATGGATGCCGGCAAGCTGGTCACAGATGAAATCATTATTGGACTGGTACAGGATCGCATTCAAGAACCGGATTGCGCCAATGGCTTTTTACTCGATGGCTTTCCGAGAACCGTTCCCCAAGCCGACGCCTTAAAAGCAGCGGGCGTTGAGATTGATGCCATTATTGAAATTGATGTGCCGGATGAAGAAATTGTTAATCGCATGGCCGGTCGTCGTGTTCACCCTGGATCGGGACGCACCTACCACTTAACCTATAACCCACCGAAAGTTGCCGGCAAGGATGATGAAACCGGTGAAGACTTGATTCAACGTGACGATGACCAAGCCGAAGTGGTACTGGATCGCTTAAAAGTTTATCACGCCCAAACAGCCCCTTTAATCGATTATTACCGTGCCGAATCTGATCAAAATGCTGCCCTGAAATACATTAAAGTGGATGGCACCCAACCCATTAGTGATGTGGAAACGGAAATTCTTTCTTCACTCAAATAATACCTTCCTCGCACTTTTACAGGGCGCGCCATGCGCCCTTTATACGTTCTTTCAAACAGCTCATCTGACAGGCACCCAATCTCTAACAAGATATCGTTGATTCGAGATAACAAATCTAACTGGTTTTAAACTCAATTTCGTATATAATGCAACGCTTTAAATAAATCGCTTGTCGCACACTGTTGCAAGTGCGTTTATTTGCCGAGGGGTGGCCAAGCGGCCTGAGATCCAACTTTGGGAACCCTTATAACCTGATCCAGATCATACTGGCGTAGGAACAGGCCGCATGTCCGCTAACTTCATCCCGAGTTACGTCTTTTGCTTTCCTGTCCTTTATTGTTTTTCTCAATCAAGGAACGATGATGACCTTAAAACCCTTACCGCTTCAAACAAAGCTTTCCAAGCTTTCATTTACATTGATCATCGCGGGGCTCAGCCCTCTAACCATTAGCCAAGCATCCGACACCTCAACCCCATTGGTGATGGCTCCTGTGATTGTTGAATCCAGCTTAAGAGCCAGTCAATCAGATGATTTGGCAGCCAGCCACAGCATTATCAATGCACAAACCCTCCTCGAAAAAGGCGCAAGTCATTTTGATGATATTTTACTGCAAACACCGAATGTGAATTTTTCCGGCCAGAGTAGCCGCGCTCGCCATATTCAAATCCGAGGCATCGGCGAACTCGACGATTACACTGGCGCCCCCAACCCCAGCGTTGGTGTGTCGATTGACAATATCGACTTTAGTGGCATTGGCATGACGGCCAACTTATTTGATGTCAAACAGGTAGAAGTCTTGCGGGGTCCGCAAAGCAGTCGCTATGGCAACAGCGCCCTTGCCGGACTCATTCATATCCAATCGAATGATCCCACCCCTTACCGCGAAAACCGCATTGAAACCACGATAGGCACAGATCAATTGCGGGAAGTGGGTCTGATGACCAGCGGCCCCTTTTCCAGCGCCAAAGACAGTGGTCAATATCGCATTGCCATCCAAAAACATCTAAGCGATGGCTTTATGAAAAACGATTATTTAAATCGAACTGACACCAATGGCAAA
>PEWX01000084.1 GCA_002779995.1 Piscirickettsiaceae bacterium CG07_land_8_20_14_0_80_44_28 | reverse complement strand
GGCACCGATATTTCCGGTAATCGCAGAAGTATGAACGTTTGTAATACCCGTTTTAGTCAAAATGACAAAGTCACCTGCTGTTCTAAGATTAACCGGATCAGGTCCTTTTGCAACAGCAGTGGTTGCGCCAGTTGTAAACGACCATACCAGATTCGCTGCTAAAGCATTGCCCGCCAAATCTTTAACGGCCGTTGAAATTGTCGCTGTATAGGTACTAGACGCATCAAGATCGTTGGTTGGATTAAAGGTCGCGACCTTATTGCTGTAGCTAACGGTACCAGCAATGGCCGTGGTTCCTTTTTTCACTGTAAAACTTGAACTGGTAATCGTTGCGGGATCAAGCGTTTCATCAAAGGTTGCACTGATATCACGGTTAAGAAGGGAGTCCGTCGCCGCATCAACCGGATAGGTGGAGACTTTTTGAGGTGCCGTAGTGTCTACCGCGGTCGCGGCGCCACTGGTGAAACTCCAGGTATAGTCTGCTGCTAAAGGCGTGCCGACACTGTTTTTCGCCGCTGTGGTAATCTTGGCGGTGTAGACGGTTTCGGCTGTGAAGTTTCTGTTTGGATCGAAACTGGCCGTTTTGGTTGCGGCATCATAGGTTAGGGTTCCGACTAAAGCCGTTTCGCCTGTACCGGTTACGGTAAAGCTATCGGTGGTCAGGGTTGTGTTATTCATTGCATCACTGAAAATCGCAACCACATTTTGGTTTAGAGCCACACTAATAGCCTCATTTCCAGGCGCTGTTTCGGATACGGATGGTGCAACAGGCGTATCACTCGTGGTATTACTAGTCGTATCATTTGTGTCATTTGTGTCACTCGTACTCGTTGTATTATCAACACTTTCACTAGTAGGCACTTTATTGCCCCCACCACAGCCAGTTAAAAGCACGGTCAGCATCAAGCCTGTTAGCCAAAAACTTCGGCCAGTGTATGGTTTTATAGTATTCATTTTATGTCTCCATGGAGATTTTAATATCGCGGGGAATCATGACCCTGATATTAGGTTGGCAAAAAACTATTTTGCCTAAGCGGCTCTTTTATCGACCGTTACGTCACAGGGTTCAAATACCTTTTATTGAGCGTTCTGTTTCGCAAAGGAGATTATTAGGAGGTTTTTTCCGTCTAGTGGTAAGGCCTCAGACGGTTATGGAGGGAAGACCTCAAGTATAGGCTTTATAAATGTAAATAGTAAGTTATTTCGTAAATACTTGAATTTTAAGTTGTTAAGGGGGGCAGAACTTAAAAATTCTTTTAAGAAATGATGCGACTTGATGTAAATTCCGTAGAATGCAGTCTTGCCTTTATGAAATAAACGAGTGACCTTATGAAGACGGTTTTGTCTCCTTTTGTGTTAATTGTCGTGGTGGCGCTGATCGGAATGTTGGCGCCTTTTTCGATTGATACCTATTTACCTTCTTTTCCATCAATTGAAGCCGAGCTGCAAGCATCGCGAGCGATGTTGTCGCAAACGCTGGCGGTGTATTTGGCCTGCTTTGCTTTGGCAACTTTGTTTTGGGGGCCGATGGCGGATAAGTGGGGGCGACGTCCCATTATTTTGGGCAGTTTGTTAGGTTATTTGGTCTCATCAATCGTGTGTGCGCTGGCGAATAGTTATGAACTGTTGTTGTTTGGACGAGCGCTACAAGGCGTGATGGCCGCAGGCAGCTTGGTGGCCAGTCGCGCCATGATCCGAGACTATTTTCAAGGACAAGATGCGCAACGGGCGATGGCCGTGATGATGATGTTGTTTACTGCGGCACCTGCTTTGGCCCCCATTATTGGGGGCTGGTTAGAGGTGCATTTAGGGTGGCGTTCGGTATTTTATTTCTTGGCAGCTTATGCCTTATTGATTGTGTCACTGTTTTATTTTAGGGTGATTGAAACTCAGAACCCGGCACATGTGCAATCGATTCATCCAGCTAATATCGCGCGATCTTATTGGCAAAGCCTGTTGCATCCGCAATTTTTACAAATCGTCGCCGCACAAGGGTTTTTAATTGGCGGCTTTTTTGTGTATGTGGCAGGAGCGGCCAGTCTTATCTATGACCATCTAAATTTAACGGAACAGCAGTTTTGGCTGTTTTTTGTGCCAGTGGTATCGGGCGTATTAATTGGATCTATTATGGTACACAGACTCACCCATCGTTATAACAGCCGTACTTTGATTACCGCTGCTTTGTCATTAGGTATCGTGAGTGTGGTGGTTAATGTGTTTTTGGAAAGTCAGTTTGAAGCAGCGCCCTGGATGGTGATTTCACCATTGGTGTTATATGCGATTGGCTTTGCCATGGCGAACCCAGGGTTGAGCATTGCTGCCTTGGATTGCTTACCCAGTAGACGTGGGATAGCCAGCTCAATGCAAAGCTTATTTCAGATGGGTACAGCAGGTCTGGTAGCGGCGGTGGTGGTTCCGTTGGTTGAGCAGAGTTTGCAATGGATGGCCATCGCTCAGGCACTCTTGTTTTCGGTGACCGTGCTATTGTGGCTGAATGTTCGTCGAGCTATTTAGCAAAATCATCTTGTGATAATATAACTTTTTGAAAGTGTCTTTCAGAAACCCTTTTTTCGTTAATCACATAAAGGATGCCGCTATGAAAATCAGCAAGGCGTTAGTTTTGAGTTTAGGAGTCAGTTTGAGCAGTGTTAGTTTTGCGAATTCTGCAGAAGTGGTTGAAGCGCGGGCGTTAGCAAAACAATTTATGGGGCAGTTAAAACCCGCATTGGGTGCAGCGATGAAGTCAGGTGGACCAGTGCATGCAATCAGTGTTTGTAAAGATAAGGCACCAGCCATTGCTCAAAATCTGAGTGAAAGTTCGGGTTGGGATTTAAAGCGGGTCAGTTTGAAAAATCGTTCACCGATTGCAGAACCG
>PEWX01000099.1 GCA_002779995.1 Piscirickettsiaceae bacterium CG07_land_8_20_14_0_80_44_28 | reverse complement strand
TGTATGAAAAAGGACGCTTTGTGGTGTTTGAGATGGCGCGGTTTCCAATTGCAAAATGGCGACTTAAGCAACAACAAAAACAAACGCCTGAATCTTCTTTAGAAACACCGGCAGGATTTGATAAAGCGGTTGAAAAACTGGATAAATTAAAGGCTCAACAGTAGTTTTTGTCGCTGTTGTGAAACAACATTGAAGGCACAAAACATGAGTTTTGAAATGTCGTTGAATGATTTAGAAGGTGATATTTATAAAGCATATCGGGAGCAAAAGGATAGTGAGGCACGCCCTTAAAGACAACGTGAAGCTTCCAATTTATAAGTCAAAATATTTATTTCTGAATAGCTATAATAATCAAATTTGGCCTGGTGAAAAATGCCCAGGCCTGGTTAAAATTGAGGAAAATATGAGTTCAGAAAATAATGCCGAATCTCAGTGGTCAAGTGTTCATGTTTGTGTGTTGTCGTCCTCTGCGATTGCCCCTGTATTAAGCCCTTTGTTGGATAGGCAGCTGGGTTGCAAAAGTGTTGTGGTAATTGCAACACGCGATAATGCGGAACGCTTTGAATTTTTGAAAGAAGTTTTGAATAATCATCAAATTGATGCTCAATTAAAAGTGATTTCGTCGGTTTTTGACATTGAAACACTCCGACAGGAGTTATCGGAGCTATTGGTGTCTTTGGTTGACGAACGTCCATTGGTGAATGTGACGGTTGGTTCAAAACCTTTGTCGATTGTTTTGCATGAGCAGGCAGTGGTGCTAGATTTCCCAGTCTATTATTTGAATACAAATGATCAACTTAGTTGGTTTTGGCCGAAACATCAACCGATGATTGAGCTAGAAGACCGGATAAAGTGCGCTCAGTTTTTGCGTGCGCATGGACTCAGCGTAGAGTCTGCCGAATCGCCTCAAATGCGACCAGGCCTGGTAGATGTTTTTTCTGATCTGTTGTCTGATTTTGCACAGCGCTCAGAGCTGATTTTGATTCTTAACCGGTTAGCGAATCGAGCCGGCAAACATTACCAGGCAGTCTTGACTAAAGCCGAATTGGCGAACGCAGAGCTACGCGCTTTTTTGCAAAGACTGGACGAACATGGCTGTATTCGGTTTAAAAGAGATGAGGTTGATTTTATTAATGAGCAGCGGCATTTTTTTGCAAATGGCGGCTGGTTGGAATATTGGGTGCATGTGCATTTAAATCGACTTAAACAAAAATTGCCAGCTTTACAGCACCATCTTGCCAGTGTTGAATTGCAGTGTCGAGCAACAGGGGTTAAAAATGAAATAGATAATTTATTGTTATATAACAATAATTTGTATCTCGTTGAGTGTAAAACTGTGCGTTTTAAAGCGGGTGCGAAGCCAGCAGTGGATGTGATTTATAAACTGGATACCTTGCAAAAACAATTGGGTGGGGTTTTAGGGAAAGGGTTATTGGTTAGCTTTTATCCTATCACTGAGCGCGAATTAGAACGGGCACGTCTTTATGGCATTGAAGTGATTCATGGGGAACAGTTGGCGAGATTAGAAGATTACTTAATGAGATGGCTAATCAAAAAACGGTAACAGTCTAAGCAAAAGAGGTAACAAAAGTGAGTACTTTATTGGTGACACGTCACGTCGGCACTATAGACTGGTTGGAACGACAGGGGTTTCGAGTGGAAAAAGTGTTGCAACACCTGGACATTGATTCGGTTCTCACCGGTGATAAAGTCGTTGGTAATCTTCCAATTCAGCTGGCTGCTGAGGTCTGTGAGAAAGGAGGGCGTTATTTTCATCTGGAAGTGGCGGTGCCTTTTGAATACCGAGGCAAAGAACTTTCTGCAGAATTACTGGATGAATTTAACGCTCAAATATCCGAATTCAAGATTACCAGAGTCGTTGATGGAGCCTGAAATTAGGCTTGTATAAAGTCTAGTTTACAGGCTCGGAAAGCCGAAAAAATGCGGCTGTAACCTCTTTTTTATAACAGGAAGAATAGTTTCGCTTCTGGATATTTCTGAAGCAACAGAAATAGGTTGTGGAACGCTATCAAAGATTGCTAATCAAAAAGATGCAAATATTACGATTGATAAGGTAGAAAAAATTTGTAAGTTTTTTGTTAGCAGAATAGATGATCTTATCGATTTTTATGATTTTGATACTGAAAAGATTAGTTTGGGCGAGCGTCAATTTTTAAATTTTAGTCACCGTTTGGTCACGAGATGGTCACCGGCGTGACTAAAAGGTTTTTTTGGAGAGTAATTTTGATGGTTAAATTAGCGGATAAACTGCTTGTTAAAATTTCAGTTGAGTCAATAATTGAAAATTAAGAACCAAGAATTTAATTTATTAAGAGTGGGTTTAACTATTTGAAAATAAAGTAAAAAATGGGGCGAATGACGGGGATTGAACCCGCGACAACAGGAATCACAATCCTGGGCTCTACCAACTGAGCTACATCCGCCATGGTGTAAAAATAACTAAATTGTAATGGTGCGCCCATCAGGACTCGAACCTGAAACCCTCGCCTTAGAAGGGCGATGCTCTATCCAGTTGAGCTATGGGCGCTCAGTTTTGCTGGGCGTTTGCGATTTAACTCGCGGTTTTTTGATAGTTGTTAGGCCAACGCTTCACAAATATCAGAAAATTGGTCGGAGTAGAGGGATTTGAACCCCCGACCACCTGTACCCAAAACAGGTGCGCTACCAGGCTGCGCTATACTCCGAAAAGATGCGGCGTATTTTATATAGGAGAGCTATGGCTGTCAATCATTAAAAAGACTATTTACCAATTTATTTTTCAAATCACTTAACGCTATATTGATGAATCCGATTCTTGATTGTTGTATTATATCGACAATTCAAACCGTTACCTTTCTTTACTTTAGGAAAATTTCATGTCAGCACAAGTTTTAGATGGCAAAGCCATTGCATTAGAATTAAGAACTAATATCCAAGAAGAAGTTGAAAAGCAAACTGCTCAGGGTTTGCCCAAGCCGGGTTTGGCGGTGATTCTTGTAGGGGAAGACCCGGCTTCAGAGGTTTATGTTCGTAATAAAAAGTTGGCCTGCGAAAAAGCTGGTTTTTTGGATGTGTCGATGGTGTTGCCGGCTGAAACATCTCAAGCTAAGTTGTTGGCAACCATTGATGAGTTGAATGGTCGTGACGATGTTCATGGCATTATTGTGCAATTGCCTGTGCCTGACCATATTGATCCGGAAGAAATTATTGAACGAATTGATCCAAAAAAAGATGTAGACGGCTTTCATCCGTACAATATGGGTCGTTTAGCGACCCGTACGACTGCACTAGCCCCTTGTACGCCACACGGCGTGATGACGATGCTTGCTAAGACTGGGATTGAGCTACGAGGGTTGAATGCCGTTGTGGTGGGGGCTTCGAATATCGTGGGTGTGCCGATGGCGTTGGAATTGTTGAATGCGCGTGCGACCGTAACGGTTTGCCACAGTGCGACGAAAGATTTACCACAGAAGGTTGCGGAAGCGGATTTGGTGGTGGTTGGCGTTGGAATACCTAATATGGTCAAAGGCGAGTGGATTAAGGACGGTGCGATTGTGATTGATGTGGGTATCAATCGTCTTGACGATGGTTCTTTGTGTGGTGATGTGGAATATGACGTTGCCAAAGAAAAAGCCAGCTGGATTACGCCTGTTCCCGGGGGCGTTGGCCCAATGACGATTGCAACCTTGTTGCAAAATACATTGCAAGCGGCTTATGGTGTAAAGGTGTAAGAAAATCACCAGGCCTGGCCATTTTTTGCCGGTTGCTAGGCATTTTTGAGAGATGTAAAAAAGCCCTCAATAAAATATTGGGGGCTTTTATGTGTGGTCTGATTCGTATTTTTGTATTAGTGGTTGTTAAGCACTGGGTTGAGATTCTGCTTGCTCTTCTTCCGCAGAATCAGTCACTTCAGCTTCATCTAAAGGGGGTAATCCCAAGAATTCACGTCTGAAGTTTTCCATGCCTTTAGCAACCAAATCGGTTGTTGCGGTAAAGGTGTCTTTGACTTTTCCGTCGAATACCTTCAAATCTCCCAAAATGCCCTGCGCTTCATCAAATCCTTGTTGAAGGCCGCCACCTACCACGTTCATGAATTCTTGCAATAGCGCTTCACCTTCTAAATCCGGGTGGGCTTTTTGAAAAGCGGGCATAAAGGCCGTTGCGCCATTAACAATTCTGCCAGCAGTGTTTTCAGGTGTCCAATAGTCCATGCCTCCTTGCTTTTGCAATGCTTCTTTCGAGATGGCATTTTCGCCCAGTTGTGGCGTTAGGACTTCATTTAATTTGCCGATGGCGGCCTGATAGGTCATTTTTAAGGAATTTTCTATGGCTTTGCTTGAATCGCCAAACAGGTGAGCAACGAGGCTGGCCTGTTTTTCATTTCGAATGGTGATTTGATCAACCTTTAATGCGCCTTCGGTTTGGTTTTTGGGTAAGTTTGCGGTTGCCGGTGCATCTGCTTTGGTGTCTTTAAGCGCTTGTTTTTGGTAGGCGTTGATCCCATCTGGAATATTTGAGATAGACATGGCGGTTTCCTTTTCTGGTCAATGGGAATATTGGGGTAACGTAACGTATTGTTATTATGGTTTTTTTGTAATCAGATTCAATGATTATGTTTGGATACGTTAAGCTCCAAAAAGGTTAACGGCAGATTATGATTTAACTTGAGCTTTAATTTTCCAAAAAATCAACCTGAGGTTTCTTGCTAAAATCTCGCTTGCACCGGCTGATAAATACCGTGAATAATGTTATTATCTCGCTTTTATTTTGAAAACTGAATTGGCACTATGGAATTAAATCCCGTTTACACGCAGATTAAAGATTTTATTGAGCGCACTCAAGTGCTTAGGGGGTATCTTTGACTATGAGACCAAGCAAGAAAGATTGGTTGAAGTGTCTCGTGAGTTAGAGTCTCCGACCGTCTGGAACGATCCTGAAAGAGCGCAAGCTTTAGGAAAAGAAAAGTCCCAACTTGAAAAGGTTGTGGAAACCATTGATGAATTGGACAGCAGTTTAGCATCGACCCAAGAAATTTTGGAAATGGCGGAGATGGATGCCGATCAAGAAATGGTGGATGAAGTGGTTTCAGAATTGTCACGCTTAGAAGCCAAGCTGGATGAGCTGGAGTTTCAGCGGATGTTCTCTGGTGAATTAGATGCCAATAATGCCTATTTAGAAATTCAATCCGGTTCCGGTGGCACCGAAGCCCAAGATTGGGCGAATATGATTCTGCGTATGTATTTGCGTTGGGCAGAAAGTCATGGTTTTAAAGCGGAAATCCTTGAAGTTTCGGCAGGGGATGTCGCGGGGATTAAAGGCGCAACCGTGCATGTTCAAGGCGATTATGCCTTTGGTTGGTTGCGCACCGAAACCGGCGTGCACCGTCTGGTGCGTAAATCACCGTTTGATTCGGGTAACCGACGTCATACATCGTTTGCATCTGTGTTTATTTCGCCCGAAATTGATGACAGTTTTGAAGTGGATATTAACCCCGCCGATTTGCGAATTGATGTGTATCGCGCCAGTGGTGCCGGTGGGCAGCATGTCAACAAAACCGAATCTGCGGTGCGCATTACCCATTTGCCCACCAATACCGTCACACAGTGTCAAAATGGCCGTTCGCAACATCAAAACAAAGCGGAAGCGATGAAACAGCTTCGCGCTAAACTGTATGAATTAGAAATGCTGAGCCGCAATGCCGAAAAGCAACAGCTGGAAGAGAGCAAGTCAGATATTGGTTGGGGCAGCCAGATTCGTTCTTATGTGTTGGATTCTGGCAGAATTAAAGATTTGCGAACCAATGTGGAAACCGGCAATACCAATGCGGTTTTGGATGGCGATTTAGACCAATTTATTATCCCCGGTTTAAAGGCGGGCGTTTAGCCCACGATTGATAGAAAAACACCCAGGCCTGGGCAAAATAAGCCGCGTGGGTCTGGTAAAACATTAATTATCACTATTTTGAAATAGGACAGAACATGGCAAATGTTGAAACCCCAGAAGTTGATGAGAACAAAATAATTGCAGAAAGACGCGCTAAGCTAACCGCTTTGCGTGAAATGGGGCAGGCGTACCCCAATACTTTTCGACGCAATGATGTCTCAAGCGATTTGCATGAACAATATGATGCACTGACCAAAGAGCAGCTTGCCGAAATGGCGCCGATTCGCGTGAAAGTCGCGGGGCGGATGATGATGCGTCGTATTATGGGCAAAGCCAGTTTTGCAACCCTGCAAGATACGCATGGTCGCATCCAGCTTTATGTGACCCGAGATGAGTTGCCGGAAGGGTTTTACAATAGCCAATTTAAAAAATGGGATTTAGGCGATATCGTCGGTGCAGAAGGGTATTTGTTTAAAACCAATACCGGTGAACTATCGGTTCATGTACAACATATTGAATTAATCACCAAATCCTTGCGTCCGTTACCCGATAAATTTCACGGTCTGCAAGATCAAGAAGTCAGATACCGCCAGCGTTATGTCGATTTGATTGTTAATGAAGAAAGTCGCGACACCTTTGTGATGCGCTCAAAAATTGTTCAGCATGTTCGTACCTTTTTAATCGAAAAAGGCTTTATGGAAGTTGAAACGCCAATGATGCACGTTATTCCGGGCGGCGCAACGGCCAAGCCCTTCAATACCCACCATAATGCATTGGATATGCCCTTATATTTGCGCATCGCGCCAGAGCTTTATTTAAAGCGCCTTGTGGTTGGCGGCTTTGAAAAAGTCTTTGAAATCAATCGTAGTTTCCGTAATGAAGGGCTGTCCACGCGCCATAATCCTGAATTTACCATGGTGGAGTTTTATTCTGCCTATACCGACTATCATCAACTGATGGACTACACAGAAGAACTGCTAAAACAACTGGCGGAAATGAGTGTCGGTTCCACGCAGGTGCCCTATCAAGGGCAAGTATTTGATTTCGGTAAGCCGTTTGCCCGCTTAACCATGAAAGACGCGATTCTAAAATACAACCCCAGCGCCACCGCTGAAGCCTTGGAGGATTTAGAATCAGCACGCGCACTGGCAAAATCCTTAAAAGTGCATGTGGAAGACAGTTACGGCCTAGGCAAAATCTGGACCGAAATCTTTGAAGAAACCGCCGAAGAAAAACTGATGGACCCAACGTTTATTATTGAGTATCCAGCCGAAGTCTCGCCACTGGCGCGCCGTAATGACGACAACCCATTTATTACCGACCGTTTCGAGTTGTTTATTGGTGGGCGCGAACTCGCCAATGGCTTTAACGAGTTGAATGACGCTGAAGACCAAGCCGAGCGCTTTAAAGCTCAGGTAGAAGCCAAAGATGCGGGCGATGATGAAGCCATGCACTATGATGAAGACTACATCACCGCATTGGAACACGGCATGCCACCCACCGCAGGGGAAGGGATCGGGATTGATCGTCTAGTCATGCTCTTTACCGACAAACCCACCATCCGAGATGTCTTATTATTTCCACACATGCGTCAAGCATAAGCGTCATTTAACCCCTTTAGAAAAGCCCAAAGCCCGTATTGACGGGCTTTTTGCATTATGGCACTTTGATCATCAAAATCCAACCAGGCCTGGGTATTTCAAACACCCAAACCACATAACAATTAAACCCAGCCCTCAATCTAAAACACATTACGCAATTCACCTAGCAATGATGAATTGTTTGTTGTACTATTGTTAAAACCGTTTTTTCACTCTGCCAGCAAACCTAGGTAATACCCTATAACCTGTCAAATCAACAGGTTTGATCAATATCCTGGCAAATAATCATGAAAATAACGCCAATACCCAATAAGAAGGCAATAATGCCTTATACTAAATGTTAGGGCAAGAGAGAATTGAGCATGTCGGAAGGAAAAGAAATTGAGTTTTACGCCGCAAAGGCGAATGCTTGGTTCAATACCAAGCTCGAATATGACAAAAGCCTTCTAGTCTTATCCGCAGGTGCAATAGGTCTATTGATTACTCTGCTGACAACAGGCAGCGTAAAAACTGTAACGCTATTGTTTCTGTTTGGTATTGCAATTTTCTCTTTTGTTGTATGCCTTTGTGCTGTGCTAGCCATTTTCTTGCGTAACGCGAAACACCTGGAATCTTTAATTTCAGGGAAAAATGAAAATGACTCATTGCTTGGGATATTGGATTCGGTTTCTATTTTTAGTTTCATTCTCGGCGTAGTCCTGGCCGCAATAATCGGAATGGCTACCGCTACAAATCAGGTGTTTACAACGGAGGCAATCATGACAGATGAAAAAGATACAACCCAGAGCAATGTACCATTGAGGGAAAGTTTTAACGGCGCTGTAAATGTCGCTCCACAGAGCGGTGAAATGCTAAAGAGGAGTTTTAATGGTGCACAAAACGTAGCACCTCCAAGTCAAAGCGGAAATGGTTCGTCATCAGGTGGCGGTGGGGAATCTGAGCAAGCATCATCCAATACCGGCAACAGTAGTGGCGGCAAACAAGAATAGCCCTAACAAAAGCCTCCAGCGGACGCGCCAAAGGCGCGCGCCGCTGAGGCTTGGCGTTAGGCATAAATGGGAAAAGGGGACGCTACCCAATGTCATTAAGTTAAGGTGCAAGCAATTGATTTAAAGACATTTTTTGTACTCCAATGACAAGGCCGAACCCGCCTTATTTTTCAATGGCCTAGCAAATTTCCTGCCTTTTCTGATAGCGCTTACCGATAAAGCTATTCGTTCAATGAGAGGCTCAATTTCTCGTGCTATGTGTTCGGTTTTATCGAATGATAACGCAATCAACTTGACCAACCAATGCTTCATTTTAGAAGTGGTTTGTGCAAAATTAACTCGGTAATCCAGTTTTCTGTTTTGATTGCGCTTATTGACTTTGCGCTGTGCCGCCCAGCAATGGATTTCTGTCAGGTTACACACCAGAATTTTGGCAAAAAAATCTTGCTGAATCGACAAAGCTGTCTTTCCAGAAAAGTTTGTAATTTCAAGCCATTGTTTTAACCGTTTGTAATTTTCTTCAATGCCCCAACGCAAAAAATACAGTGATTTAAAACAGCGAGCCGGATAGCTTTTCTCATCCATTAAATTGGTAATCAATACCTCAACTTCGGACGCCAGCTCAACCCGAATCAATCTGAGTTTAATGGGAGAATAATCAACCCCATATTCTTTGCATTGCTCGATTGCGTATTTTGACGGCTCAAGCGTGACAATCTGTTGTTGAGCGCCTGACTGAACAAACGCTTGTGCCATTTTTAACTGATTGACTTTAGCCCTTGCACAGAACTTTTTGTTGGCTTGTCGGTGGTAAGCATAAAGAGGAAAGCCTCCATAACCTCGATCATACAATACAAGGTCGTTATCCGCTGAATAGTGTAGATGCTCTAGTGCACAAGCTCTTTCGGATGTATGGGCCGGATCAATAGTCGAATCGATGATGATGCGATTCAACACATCATAAAACACCGAACACAATGCCATTGGACAGCCCTCAATCGTATTCATACCCTTATGAGTGGTGAAATTATCCATGATGTTATCGGACTTGGGCAAGCGAATCATAGAGCCATCAATGGCACAAACCCTAAACTTTTTCCAATGCTTTAAGCGTTTGACGTCCGTATATAGATGCGCCACCAACTGATGGTTTAAATCCTTGAAAGCCATCGATGAGAGTTGACTGCGAGCCTGCGTTAAAGCCGATTGAGACGGTGTTTGTTGAGATGATTGAGGCTTGACATATTGAAAAAATTGATCCAATTCGGTTTGACCGGATTGTTTTCTAAAGTTGAGTAAATAAAGCATCAAGCTTGAAAAATCGAGGGATCGTTTTCGGGTAAAAGCGCTTTTAGATAAACGGTGCCTATTGATAAAATCTGGATCAGACAAAGTTTTACTGATAAGGGCATAAGCATTATTAAATG
>PEWX01000029.1 GCA_002779995.1 Piscirickettsiaceae bacterium CG07_land_8_20_14_0_80_44_28 | reverse complement strand
TGAGCGATAAGTTCCGCCAAGTCGACCGAAACACCCTGTTTTTGCTGCCGCCCTCAATGGACGATTGGTTGCCTGAAGACCATCTTGCCCGCTTTGTCGTTGAGATTGTCGGGCAGCTTGATTTGACCGCGATCAAATCATCTTATACTGGCCGTGGTTCCAAAGCACATCATCCTGAAATGCTACTGGCCCTGCTGTTTTACGGTTATGCCACCGGCGTTTTCTCCAGTCGTAAGTTAGAGCAAGCCACCCTCGATTCCGTCGCTTTTCGTTATATTGCCGCCAACGATCACCCTGACCACGACACGATTGCGACCTTTCGCAAACGTTTTCTTCCATTATTGACACCGCTCTTCGTGCAAATTCTGCTGATTGCTCAACAGATGGGTTGCCTAAAATTAGGCAAGGTCAGTCTCGATGGCACCAAAATCAAAGCCAACGCCTCCAAACACCGGGCACTGAGCTGGAAGTATGCCTGCAAACTCGAAAAACAACTCAAAGCCGAAGTTATAGACCTCTTGCGCCAAGCCGAAGAAGCCGACCGCAGCGCCAAGCCTGACGGCCTGGATATCCCGGCGGAACTGGCGCGGCGTGAAGAACGTCTGAGCGCCATTGCCACCGCCAAGACTGAAATCGAACGTCGAGCCGCTGAGCGCCACGCTGAAGAGCAGTCCGAGTATGAGAAAAAACTGGACAAGCGCAAAGCCAAAGAGCAGGAGACGGGCAAGAAGGCTCGCGGCAAACAGCCCAAACCACCTGAGCCTGGTCCTCGGGATACAGATCAGGTCAATCTCACCGATGATCAATCCCGGATTATGCCCGTCTCTGGCGGCGGATTTGACCAATGCTACAATGCCCAGGCCAGCGTCGATGTCGAAACGATGTTGATTGTCGGTCAGCACCTCAGTCAAAACCCCAACGACAAGCAAGAGTTGAAACCCGCCCTTGAATCCTTAACGACACTGCCGGAGGGTCTCGCGACCGTAAACAGCCTCTTGGCCGATGCCGGCTATTTCAGCGAAGCCAATGTTGATAGCTGCCTGGAGGAGAAGGTTCTCCCTTTTATCAGCGCAAGCCGCGACACACATAATCAGAGTCTCAATGAACGTTTTGCCGAACCTGCGCCATTGCTCGAAGGCGCCGATCCCGTTACACAAATGAAGCATCGTTTGAAAACCCAGGCAGGCCGTGCCATTTACGCCCAACGAAAATGTACCGTTGAACCGGTCTTTGGCATCATTAAAGCGGTGTTGGGCTTCCGCCAGTTCCTGCTACGCGGGGTAGAGTCCGTCCGTGGCGAATGGAATCTGGTCTGCATTGCCTGGAATCTGAAGCGGTTACACGTTCTGGCGGCATAAAACCCGCGGGCACTCTTTTTTTCGGTGTCAGAACAGCTCAACAAGAAAAAGCCGGGGCAAAAACGAGTTATTCCCGTTAATTTCGAGCATCACCGTTTCAATGTTGTCGGATTTGATTTGCTGGTGGTAGCGAAGTCCGACAGGCTGCTAGGATTTTTAATATTGAAGACGTGACTTAACCTGATTATTTTTAGTAAGCTCAAAAACCCTATTCACATAAAACCACTTCACCGACGTCCCCAATGATTTGATTTCAAGATTGGTTATATACATTTTAGTCTCCATATTAATCATGTTTAAAGTATGGATATGAAGGGTACAGGCGTAAAGCACCCATGATCGGTGCAACTCTTAATGGCAATGGTATTCTGACGTGATAACATTAAAGAATGAGCACAACTTTAGAATTTATTTATATGTTAACCGTGGCACTGGCCATCGGGTTTCTAATTGGTATTGAGCGTGGCTGGAAAAAGCGTGCGTCAACGGAAGGATCTCGTGCCGCAGGCGTACGAACGTTTGGATTGATTGGCTTGCTTGGTGGGGCGACTGCTTTACTATCACAAACCTTTGGAACGCTTATATTCGGAGCGGTTTTTATTGGGTTAGTCATTATTTTAGCCTCAGCTTACCTTGCGACCCTGAAACAAAATCAAGATGTGGGGATTACGACGCTCATCGCTGCATTATTAACTTTTGTTTTCGGTGCCTTGGCGGTTATGGATCAAGTAATACTGGCGGCGACCTTTGCAGTGGTGATGACGTTGCTTTTAGGATATAAACCGGTATTACATCGCTGGCTCAGAGCACTGGAAACGAAGGAGTTGCAAGCAGGCATTAAGCTTCTACTGCTGTCGGTTGTGATCTTACCGATTTTACCAAATCAAGATTATGGCCCTTGGGGAGCGCTAAACCCTTATGTAATCGGTTGGATGGTTTTATTAATCGCACTGATTTCTTTTGTCGGCTATTTTGCAATCAAAATTGGCGGCGCAAAAAGAGGTGTTATTTTCACCGGACTGTTTGGTGGATTGTCCGCCTCGACTGCGGTGACACTTCGTTTTTCTCAATTGGCGCGAAATGATACTAATATGAGTACAATGCTTTCAATTGGTGTTTTGTTAGCCTGTGGAACCATGTTGCCTCGTATGCTGTTGGTCGCTGGCGTGTTTAATTTTAATTTAATTGATCTCTTGTGGTTGCCCGTAACCGTGATGGCCTTGTTAATTTATCTGCCGGTTCTATTGTCTTGGCAAACCCAAACTCAGAAAAATATTGATACCTCATCGGTGTTAACCAACCCATTGGATTTGAAAGCTGTGTTAGTTTTTGGTGCTCTATTAGTGCTGATTATGCTGTTAAGTGAATTTTTACAACAAGTCTATGGGGATATGGGGCAACTAGGGCTGGCGGCGGCTTCCGGTATTTTTGATGTTGATGCCATTACCTTATCTTTGGCTCGAATGAGCCAGGAAACCTTAGCATTAAATATCACGGTCACAGCACTGATTATTGCCGCTGCAAGTAATAACTTGGTTAAGGCGGCAATGGCAGGCTTTATTGGCGGCAAAGAAATGGCTATAAAAGTCAGTTTGCCTTTAGCGGTTAGTAGCTTAGGTGGTGCCATATCCGTTTGGCTGTGGGTCTGGTAAAATGCATCCGTCATGTTCAAAATTTACCAGACACCTGGCTGTTTAGTTGCGCTCAGAGCGGGAATAACGCCCTCTCCAACCTATCCTATCCAATGACCGAAGCTTTTTCCCACATAACGTCTTCGCCTTCTTTTGCTGCTGCTGCAAGCAAATCAATTAAAGGTGTTGCCCGATTCACCATGCTGACGGCAGGTTCATCTGGATCGTTACTCTCAATCGGCGGAGAAGCGTTTCCGGTTTCAATTGCCGCCTTTAACCGACTCAACACCTCTGGCACATCTGCAGCCAGTATTGCACCGGGTACCGTTTGGCTGTGCCCCATCATTTGCAACATACTCAGTGCCACCTTCTCAAACATAGTGATACTAGCATGAGCCTTGGTTTTAAATGTGATTAACATAATAATTGTCCTCTTTTGGATCAGCATATCACAGCCTACCCATTGCGCACCTATCTTTATCGCTTCAATGGATATGGAGCCCCTCTTGACGTCTATCGACGTTTGACATTTGCAAAAAACATGTACATCTTTTGTATAATATATTACTTACACAGACCTTTGAGCATATAAAATGAGAACTTTAGTATGGCTTCAACGTGAATTGCGAACACAGCATCACTCAGCACTGGAAACGGCTTTAGCCACTTCCGATGAGGTGATTGTTGTCTATTTTCACGACCCAAAACAAACACTGGGGGATGCGAACTCTGCTTGGCTAGCGAGGAGTTTGCAACAATTACAGCAAGACTTTCAAAGCCGAAAAGGCCAACTTTGGTTGATCGAAGGCGACTTTTCGACACAATTTAAGTCCGTTCTGCTTAATCACAAAATCGACCAAGTCTATTACACATTTCAATTAGGAGCGCCTTTTTCAAACTGGCAGCAACAAGCATTACAGGTTTGTCAGGCATTGAAAATTCCCCTTAGACCATTTGATACTGAAAACTGGCTACCTTACAACCAAATTCTCAATGGTTCTGGCCTGCCCTATAAGGTTTTCACGCCTTTTTATAAGTCGTTAATGTCTAAGATTAGCTTACTTGAACCCTTTAATGCACCCGTTGAAGATTTACAAAAAACCCGATCCGTAAACTGCCCTGATCACTTTCAATCGCTCCCAAAAGATTTACAAGACCTCTCAAACCAATCTTGGGCGAACAAAATCCTGCAACATTGGCAAGTGGGAGAAGCCCAGGCCTGGTTAAAATTAGATGATTTTGTGGCTTCCGGCATTGAAAATTATGACGTAGATCGCGATCTTCCAGCCAAACATGGCACCAGCCAATTGTCTGCCCATTTGCATTTTGGCGAAATTCATTCACGCGCTATCTTATTTGCACTAGCCCCTTTAGAGTCGCCAAGGGGTCAAATCATACACATCTGGTTAAGACAACTCGCTTGGCGAGAATTTGCCCGATCAATTTTGTGGCACTTCCCCACCAGTGAACAAGCGCCTTTTCAATCCAAGTTTGCTAACTTCTATACTGAACTAAATGATTTTGACGAACAACAGGACAAAATCTACCAGGCCTGGTGTCAGGGAAGAACAGGTATCCCCATTATCGATGCCGGCATGAAACAACTTTGGGAAACGGGCTGGATGCACAACCGAGTGCGTATGTTGGTAGCTTCTTGGTTAACCAAAAATGCCAATATCGACTGGCGACTCGGAGTTGATTGGTTTAATAACACTTTAGTGGATGCCGACCCGGCTAATAATATATTAGGCTGGCAATGGGTAGCAGGATGTGGCGTAGATGCTGCACCCTACTATCGTTTATTTAACCCTATCCGCCAAAGTGAAAAGTTTGATGCGCAAGGAGACTATCTACGCCATTGGTTGCCACCCTTAGCGAAATATACTGCCAAGCAGATTCATATGCCAAGCAATGTCCCAGACTATCCGAAACCCATCATTGACTTAACGCTGAGCCGTCAGGCACATTTAGCCCGCCGCCAGCAGCTAAAAGCATCGTCAAGCACCGAAAAATCGGCGCTTGACGAATGTATAACAATTGTATAATATTCTCTTATGAGAAAAATTAACCCCCCACAAGAAGCGCTACTGCCCATTCGGGAAGTGGCCAAAATTACCGGTGTCAACCCAATCACGCTTCGTGCTTGGGAACGGCGTTATAGCTTAATAGAGCCAATCCGTACCGATTCAGGCCATCGCCTTTATACCCACGACAACATTAACACCTTAAAAGAAGTCATTCGCCTCACCCATCAAGGCGTACCGATTGGACAGGTCAAAGCTTTGCTGGACAAACCAAATAAACCGGTTATGGAACCGCAGACCGAAGCAGATCTGGAATCGCTATTGTTAGAGACGCTTGAAACAGCTGACTTGAAAACCGCCAACGAGCTACTGGATCGTTTAATGGCAGATTACACCAGTCATTTTTGGCAACGACTATTTTCACGCATCACCCTATCTCTCTCTGAAACCTCTATTGCCGGCAAGTTTTGGTTTAGCTTAATGATGCCACGGTTAATGTCTCGGCTACATTTATCCTATCGACACCTAAAAACAGATGTGCGTCCTGTTTGGGTTCAATGCTCGGCAAACACTAATGAATTATGGGGGCTGCTCGCGGCGCACAACCTAGTTGAACAAGGCTATTACCCTTTACTGCAACCTGCGGGTGATATGAATTTTGATTTACTGCTAACAACTTTGCAAAGCCTTTATTGCCACGGCATTGCATGGGTAACCACCGAGTCTTCTTCAGAATTAGAAGCCTGGCGCCAATGGACAAGTGAACACCCTAGCTTTGAGTTGTTTTTATTTCAAAACCAACCAGATTTAAGTGCTTTTGGACAAATGCAGGTACGCTTGATTGATTTAACCAATTTTGAATCGACTAATTTTGCACAGCTAAACAAAACGCCTATTTGAGCTGTTGCGCTTCGAGTTGCTCAATTTTGGATTGGGCGGCTTCAAGTTGCTGCCGGAGCTCAACCACTTCGGTCACATTTTTTTGGATACCAATATAATATTGACGGCGATCCACCTCATCATAAAATGGTGTGATGCTCAATTCATTCCAAAAAGCACAACCGTCTTTGCGATAATTTTTTAAAATAGTTCGAACAGGTTGATTGGTTGCAATGGCTTCCCGAACCAGTTTTACTGCATTCGAATCGGTATCGTCCCCTTGCAAGAAACGACAATCTTGGTAGAGAATTTCTTCTGACGCATACCCGGTTAATTTTTCAAATGCCGGATTCACATAAATTAAAATGGTATCCTGATCTTCTTTCTCTGCAACGGTAATACCATCTTG
Organism: Piscirickettsiaceae bacterium CG07_land_8_20_14_0_80_44_28; assembly: GCA_002779995.1. Lineage (GTDB taxonomy): Bacteria > Pseudomonadota > Gammaproteobacteria > Thiomicrospirales > Thiomicrospiraceae > Hydrogenovibrio. The sequence goes on along the minus strand of PEWX01000029.1, from coordinate 20,103 downwards.
TGCATTTTCAACCAGTTGTAACAGCGTGGCAAAACGTAGTTTTGAGTCTTTCATGCTCAGTCTCTTGAAGGGGTTAATAGCGAATTTAATATTCTAACCTGAGACGACCTTTCTACCAAACGCATACTAAAAATGTTTTGGTTGAAATTAAACATTAACTTGTTATAGTTTCAGCCCATTGTTTAAAAGTCAGAGGATGACACATGTCTAGATTTACCCGTTTGTTTTTTATGGGCTTGTTTGTGAGTAGCAGCGTCATTGTGACCGGCTGCACTGATTCAGAACAACACAACACACCCGCAAAATCGGAAACCACTCAAAGTGAGGTCAAGCAACAAGCAGCGGCAACCGAAAACACTGCAACTCAAAACACGGTCGAATCTGAAAAACCACAATCAAATGCCACCACGGAACCTGCAAGCAAAACAGTCAAAACAGCAACACAAAGCGCACCACCAGCGAACTTACCTGCTATCCCAAATTTCAAAGACTTTGCTGCCGGATCGCCAAGAAAACAGGCCTTTTTCGAATTTATGGCACCCTTGATTAAACAAGCCAATACCCATATTCTAGAAAAACGCCAACACCTGCAAAGCTTAATGAAAAAAGCTTCTTTGACGAAAAATGACCAGGCCTGGTTAAATCAACAGGCTAATGCTTATAATCTAGATGACTTTGACCCAACCAATACCGCAGATTTAAACGCCTTATTAACACGAATCGATGCCATTCCTGCGGCACTGGCTTTAGCACAAGGAGCCAATGAAAGCGCTTGGGGCACGTCCAGATTTGCCCGTAAAGCAAACAACTACTTTGGACAATGGTGCTTTAGTAAAGGCTGTGGCTTGGTTCCCAAGCAGCGTAATGATGGTGCCATCCACGAAGTGAGAGCTTTTGATCACCCTTATGAATCAGTGGTCAGCTATATACACAATTTAAACAGCCATCGCACTTATCAAAAACTGCGTGAAATTCGTGCCAAAACCCGCCAAAAAGGACAAACCCCAACCGGATTGGAAATGGCCGAAGGGCTCATAAACTATTCCGCACGCAAACACAAATATGTCAAAGAACTACAAAGCATGATTCGCTATAATAACCTCACTCAATACAACTGAAAAGGACGTCACCATGCCATTACTCGATAGTTTTACCGTTGACCACAAAATTATGAAAGCCCCCGCAGTAAGGGTTGCCAAAACCATGAACACCCCTGGCGGCGACACCATTACCGTTTTTGACTTACGTTTTAACAAGCCTAATGAATCGATGATGGGCGAAAAGGGCATTCATACCCTAGAGCATTTATTTGCCGGCTTTATTCGCAACCACCTCAATGGCGATGATGTTGAAATCATTGATGTTTCTCCCATGGGCTGCCGCACGGGTTTTTATATGAGCCTCATTGGCACGCCTGATGAACAGCGCGTTGCCGATGCCTGGTTAAACGCCATGCGCGATGTGTTGAACGTTGAAAAGATGAATGATATTCCGGAACTCAATGAATACCAATGCGGGACCTATCAAATGCATTCTTTAGAAGAAGCCAAAGCCATTGCTCAAGGGATTATTGATAAGGGTATCGGCGTCAATAAAAATGCCGATATTGCTTTAGACGAAGCCACGCTTAAATCCCTTGGCAACGCGGTTTAAACGGAATGAAAGTAGCTATTATTGGCGCAATGGAAGAAGAAGTCTCTCTATTGCGCGACCAAATTGAGTCTCTCACCACTGAAATTCATGGTGGATTTGAATATTATCTCGGCAAAATCAACCAAACAGATGTGGTGCTTTTAAGGTCGGGCATTGGCAAAGTCAATGCGGCCATTAGTACCGCGTTATTAATCAATCTCTATGAACCGGATTATGTCATCAATACCGGATCAGCAGGCGGCTTCCACACAGATCTTGAAGTGGGGGATATTGTCATTAGCTCCTCTGTCTGTCATCATGATGTCGATGTGATGGCCTTTGGTTATGAGCGTGGTCAAGTGCCGGGACACCCAGCCTGTTATCTGCCTGATTCAACCTTAATTACCGCTGCCAAAGAAAGTATTGATGCCTTACATGAAGTCACTCATATGCATGGTTTGATTGCGACGGGTGATCGCTTTATGCACTTACCGGAAGATGTGGAAACCACCCGTGGCTATTTCCCGGATATGATTGCCTGTGAAATGGAAGCGGCTGCTGTGGCGCAAACTTGCCATGTGTTTGAGGTGCCTTTTGTGATTATTCGCTCATTGTCGGATATTGCCGGCAAAGAAAATGCCGTGACCTTTGAACAGTATCTTCAACAAGCCGCTACGCATTCTGCCAAAGTCATCTTAGAAATGCTAAAACACCTTTCTCTCATTTCTCAAAAATAAACAGCAGACATAAAAAACTCAGGCTTGAGTGTTTTTTTAAATATACCGACTATCAAAAATTGTTTATATCAAACTGTTCACAGCCGATAGCGGGTGACCAATATCCCCCTTGAGCAAGCTGACAGCCCCAAGATTTGAGCTGATTAGCCTCGACTTCTGATGAGATACCGGTGGCAATCATGCACGCATCTAAGCTTTTACCCAATTGAATCAGCGCTTGCACCCATTTTTGCCCCGAACTCGTTTGCATAGCCTGTTGTAACCAAGCTTCATCAAACTTAAACTCTTGAACTGAAAGCGCCGACAATGCCTCCAAATTCAGTCCGTTAGCACCCAATCCCGTTAAGGTAATTTGCCCACCGGCAGCAGAAAGCGCCGCCAACTTTTTGGCCATACCATCCTGTTTTTCTAACTGTTCCATTGAAAATGCAAACTGACATTGATTGGGCATTAACTGCGCGTGTTGCAACTTATCTATCAATAGGGTCACCAGATCGTCTCTTAGCGCCAACGCATCTAATATCGGAACCGTTACCACAAACTCTGCATCAACGATCGTCCATTTTTTGGCATAAAAACAGGCTGAATCTAATAACCAGGTTGCAACAGACATCCCTTTACCGCTTTGCACCAGTAAGGATTCCCAGTCTGGAAATGCGATTTTTTTACCGCCTTCTTGAGTCCAATAGGGAACCATCATGCCACCCACCATACGATTTTGCTTTAGATCAATCTGGGGTTCAATTTCAATATGAAAACGCCCTTCTGATACGTCCTTTTCAAAATCGGTTAGATTTTTGTGGGTTTGCTCAAACAATTGCTGTTGTACTTCTTCATAAAAACGGAATATTTGTTTACCGCCCGTTTTGGACACATACAATGCCTGATCGGCTTTTTCTATCAATTCTGACGATATCACGGTATCATTGGGATAAATGGCAATACCAATGCTGGCTGAGGTGCGAACTTCATGCCCATCAAGCCAATAGGATTTAGCAACTTCATCTATAATCCGCCGACAAATCGTCTTAATTTCACTGCGTTGATTTAATTCTGCCAATAAAATGACAAATTCATCTCCGCCTAAACGACTGACAATATCCCCTTCCCTCACAGCCGCAACCAATCGTCCACTGACATGCCGTAATAATTCATCGCCTATATGATGACCCAGGGAATCATTCACCCTTTTAAACCCATCCAAATCTAAAAACAATAACGAAAAGGGCAAAGCGTTCTGTTTCGATTTTTGAATCAGATCTTCCAACATATCATGAAAATAGGCACGATTGGGCAAATGGGTTAAGGAATCATAATTGGCTCTTTTGGCCAAGTCTGCGGTACGATGTTTGACTTCAGTTTCAATTAAATAAGCTACATCAACAGAATCAGAAAACTGGTTTTGCAATTTGGCCATCAGCCGCTGCAGATGACTCGTATGATTGGCTGAGTGATGAATACTCAAAGCAGAGCTGTCGACACGCCGTTCACTTTTAAGTGATAGCTTTTCCGTGTCTTTAGCATGCAAAGCGTCTAATTGCGCAAAATCATTCATGATCGTTTTCCTTTTTACTGCCTTAACGACTTTCCCCGGTGCAACCGACGGGAATCTTCAGCAGTCATATCAAAATTCACTATAATGTTGGTTTCCATTAAAGTTATTGATAGACCTGCCGATACGTTCAAGTTTATTCTTTAAATACCTACAAGCAAAGGGGATGCCATGTTGCAAATTGGGACGCCATTTTCAAACTCTGCTACCAAAATACTTTTATGTGGTGCAGGCGAGCTGGGCAAGGAAGTTGCCATAGAAGCACAAAGATTCGGCATGGAGGTGATCGCGCTGGATCGTTATGAAAACGCGCCCGCCATGCAGGTTGCCGACCGAAGCTATACCCTAAGCATGCTAGATGGCCAGGCGTTACGCGCCATTATTGAAGCCGAAAAGCCGCACTATATCGTGCCCGAGATTGAAGCGATTGCCACCGACACGCTCGTGGCTTTAGAAACTGAAGGGTACAATATTGTTCCTTGTGCGAAAGCAACTCAGCTCACCATGAACCGCGAAGGAATTCGTCGTCTTGCCGCTGAAACCCTGGGCATTCCAACCAGCCGTTATTTATTTGCAGACACCTTTTCTGAATTTTCTCAAGCGGTGCAAACCATTGGTATGCCTTGCGTCATCAAACCCATTATGAGCTCGTCCGGCAAAGGCCAAAGCCTTATTAAAAGCATTGACGACATCGAAACTGCCTGGCGAATAGCGCAAGAAGGTGGACGAGCAGGCAAGGGCAAAGTGATCGTGGAAGGGTTTGTGGATTTTGACTATGAAATTACCCTATTAACCATCCGACATAAAAATGGCACTGCTTTTTGTGACCCGATTGGCCATATCCAACAGGATGGTGACTACCAACAATCGTGGCAACCTCATCCAATGACGCTACAAGCGCTGGAATCTGCACAGGCAGTTGCCCAAAAAATCACCCAAGCCTTGAGTGGCTGGGGATTATTTGGTGTTGAATTATTTGTAAAAGGGGATGACATTATTTTTAGTGAAGTCTCTCCAAGACCCCATGACACTGGACTGGTCACGCTTATTTCTCAAGATTTGTCCGAATTTGCATTACACTTAAGAGCCATGCTGGGACTTCCCATCCCTAACATTTCCCAACTCGGGCCATCTGCTTCCAGTGTGATCTTACCCTCAGGCCACTCCACTAAAACCGCCTTTACAGGACTAGAAGCCGCTTTGGCAGAACCCAATACCCAATTAAGGTTATTCGGAAAACCTGACATTGCGGGTCGTCGCCGTATGGGCGTCGCTTTAGCAAAAGGTCAAAGCTTAGATGACGCAATCCAAAAAGCCAAAAGGGCTGCCGCCGCGATCACCACTCACTATTAATCAAGATGTCGCCATTAAATTGACAATTTAGAGTGCCGTTTAAAAAGGCGAACCATTTGTTATCAACCTCTCCTTGATTTGGAAAATACAGGGCACTTTTGATATTGGCAATTTATTCATTACGTAATACAAGCGGCAATCTCTGCCAGCCCTGCCAAATTACTGTCAAAATAGCCAGGCCTGGCTATTTTTTCTCCGACAATGCCGCCTTAACCCCTTATGAACACGGGGACTGGCATATTTTAATCACTTTTGGCATGTTCCCTGCTATTCGTCCATTAACAGAATTACTTTAGAAAAATTTGTTTCGAATTTAAAAATCAAACTTTTTAAAGACTTTCAAACGCTATGACAGAAACAGGAGCATGACCATGACCACCAACCTAACAATGACCGCTGATATCAAAGCGCCAATTTTGCAAGAGTATAATCGCGACCCGAACACGGAATCGCAGCTAGCCAATAACCCGAGTAAAACCATTTTGCTGTTGTTGCAAGGCGTGGTAGATAAAGGTAATTTGGCTAAAGTTTGCCACCAGAGTCAAGCCTTTGTCGAAAAAGGCTTTCACCTAGGTCGCATGACAACGATTTTAGATGCTTTACGTGACAGATTGGCTTTTTCCCAAGAAACCACGATTGCATACGACTTAGATGAACTTTATCGCTATGCCGATAAGGCCGTACAAGAGGCTGTATTTGAACAGGATAGTTTTTACCTCGACAGTGCCATTGAAATTTTGACTGAGCTGCGAGATGCTTGGTTAGAAATGATGCATCAGTCCGGACAGCTTTCAGAAAACGGTTAATTCGCTCTTAACCTAAACTCTCGCTTTCCGTCTAAAGCCGGCTCCTCCTTTTGCCGGCTTTTTTATGCCTCAACCGTTATCCACTCATCGCATCTTTTTCAAGAAAGATATTATAGAAAAAACATTTACATAACTCTATAACTTATTGTTAATAATACTTTTAAGTTAATTTAATTCTTTAAATAAAATGTTAGCACTCCCTTGACTTGAGTGCTAACAGCTTGTAAACTGTTTGATATTGAAATTCAACCGGAGATTGCTTAAATGACAAATGCACTTCATTCAAAAAACCTACTCATGCCGATGGTTCATAATCTGGCACCCGGGCAAAACATTGAAAGCTACTTGAGAACGGTGCAATCCCTTCCTCAATTAAGCGCCCAAGAAGAAATGTCACTGGCTGAAAAACTGTATTATCATGCCGATCTTGAAGCAGCAAGACAATTGATTCTATCTTCATTGCGCTATGTCGTGCCGATTGCACGGACATATAAAGGGTATGGCTTGCCACTCAGTGACCTTATCCAAGAAGGCAATATCGGCCTTATGAAAGCGGTAAAACGATTTAACCCAAATGAAAAGGTACGCTTAATGACATTCGCCGTGCATTGGGTTCGTGCGGAAATTAATGAATTTGTCATTAAAAATTGGCGCATTGTGAAAACGGCAACCACCAAAGCGCAGCGTAAACTCTTTTTTAAACTGAGAAGCACAAAGAAAAACCTGGGGTGGTTTAGTGACAAAGATGCCGATAGCGTCGCGAAAGAATTAGGCGTCACCCGCAAAGATGTTTTAGAAATGGAAACCCGCTTATACGGACAGGATATGTCGGTTGATTTAAGTGCGGACGAAGAAGAAAATAGCGGCAAAACTTACCCTATATTAGCCAGCCAGTCGCTTGACCCTGAAGCGCAACTGATTAAAGATACCCAAACAGACTTTGATCACAAGCAGTTACATCAGGCATTGAAGCAATTGGATCAGCGCAGCCGCGACATTTTACAACAACGTTGGCTATCAGATGATAAGGTTGGCTTGAAAGCCCTGTCTGAACAATATCAAGTTTCAATGGAACGCATTCGCCAAATCGAGAAACAAGCCATGAAAAAGTTGCAACTTGCCATGAGCGGTACTCCAGCACAAACTTGCTCATAGCTTGTTAACTTAGCCTCACTACCCTCAATCAAAAAGCGTTAATATAGTTGACGCTTTTTTTATAACCCCTCATTATCTTATTGAGGCAAATCGTTTAACGGCTTTTCAAAACCATGGTCATCGTGTGAGTGCCTTGACTCGGTATCGTCACTGCATTTTGCAATACATTCCCCACCTCAACGCACAACATCCTCGGCCATGCTTGATTATCCATATCCGCAAACCCCTTAATCAATTCCGAACCCGGATTCCACACAATCGCAGAAGATGTGCCTGAATTTTGTAAAGTGAGCTGGCGCTGCCAAAGAGCATCTTCAATGACTAATTCGCCTTGCTGATTCAGGAATACGGAATCAATGGGTGGCGTGATTTTCAAATCTCCCGATTGCACGGCAACCGTCGCATGGGTTAATTTGTCGTGACATTCACTGCCCGCAAGCCCTGAAACAGAGACCGCATCGGTATCTGAAATGGCAAAATAACTATGAAAGGCTTCCGTCAGTTGCTGAGAATGATCACTTAAATTGGTGCTGGTTAAAGACAGTGTCAAACTGGCGCCGACTTCGATCGTTAAAGACAATTTAAACGGCACCGGCCACATCGATAACGTGGCGTCATCTGATTGTGTTTCTAACCGTAATCGGGTTGATCCTTCGGCGAGCGTTTCAGCGTCCACTAATTGCCAAGCGCGATTTCGAACAAATCCATGAGCAGGCAATCCTTCACGAGGAGCCGCACCAAACCAAGGCCAGCAAATGGGGATACCCCCTCGAATAGGTTTTGTGCCATCGTAAACAGCTGATTCTGAAACCCACAAACAGTCTTTTGCGCCGGCTTGGTTTGGTTGAAAACTTAATAGATGAGCGCCATGCGTCGTGAATACCGCTTGACCCTGAGCGTTTTTCACACCAATCATAATCAACGCATCTCTTTGTTCAAATGTCAATCCTGCTACATTTGCAAACTGCTGTTTAAGTGTCTCTAACATAGAATTCCTTTCTTCATTTAAGCGGGTGCTTACCGATATTCACGCAAAGTGGCTTCTAACATTTCTGCCGGATAGTCTCCGGTCACATAAGCTTGACCAATCGCTTTTAACAACACTAAACGGATTTTTCCCGCCTGGACTTTCTTATCTCCTGCCATGAATGCTAAAAATTGCTCGACCGACAAATCAGTTGGCGGTAAGACAGGTAAGTTTGCAGCGGTAAAAATCGCGGCTATCCGCTGTTGATCTTCCACCGTCAAATCCCCCAATCGTCTTGACAAGTCGACTGCCTGCATCGTTCCGGCGCTCACGCCCTCTCCATGCAGCCAGATACCATAGCCCATACCGGCCTCTATGGCATGCCCAAAAGTATGCCCTAAATTAAATAACGCGCGCAATCCGGCTTCTTTTTCATCTTGCGCCACGATCGTCGCTTTATCTTGACAAGAACGCTCAATTGCCTCAGCCAGAATTAAGGGATTCCGTTCGAGCAGGCCTGGTAAATTTTGCTCCAACCATTCAAAGAAGGGTTTATCAACAATCAAGCCATATTTAATCACTTCTGCCAACCCGGCTGAAAGCTCTCTATCCGGCAGCGTATTCAAAGTTTCGGTATCAATAATGACCGCTTCAGGCTGATGGAAAGCGCCAATCATATTTTTTCCTTTCGGATGATTGACGCCGGTTTTACCGCCGACAGAAGAATCCACCTGCGACAACAAAGTGGTGGGAACCTGAATAAAGTTGACGCCACGCTGATAACTAGCGGCTGCATAGCCCGTCATATCGCCAATCACCCCGCCGCCCAAAGCAATAAAGGTACACTGTCGATCAAAGTGATTTTCAATCGCGACATCAAAAATTTCATTTAATACCGTTAGGGTTTTGTATTGCTCGCCATCCGGCAAGATCACCACTTGAACGTTCAAATTAGCCTTTGCAGCCGATAAGGTTTGTTGAAGTTGCTCTAAATATAAAGGAGCAACCGTAGTATTAGTGACCACTAATGCTTGCGTCCCGCTCAAATAAGGGCTGAACAATTCAGGTTGATGAATCAGATGTTGGCCAATAAATATGGGATAGCTTCTCTCTCCCAACGCCACCGTTAATGTTTTCAAATGACACTTCCTTACAAATATGAACTTAAAGACACCTATACCTTATTGAGGTTTTCTATCTGATCTAAAATTTGTCGAACGACCCGATGAATAGAAACCTGTTCTGTTTGAATAATCAAATCGGCTACTTCTTCATAGAAAGGTTCACGCTCAGCAATTAATTTTTTTAAAACGCTTTCGGGATTCTCTGTTTGTAATAAAGGGCGATTGCGATCATGACGCGTTCGCTGAACTAACGCATCCACCGATGATTTTAAATACACCACAAATCCTCGCGAGCGCAAGTGTTTGCGGTTTTCCGGTGACAAAATGGCACCGCCGCCCGTTGCCAGAACAATCTCGGGCTTCTGTGTCCACTCATCGATGACCTGCTCTTCGCGTGCACGAAACCCTGACTCACCTTCAATGTCAAAAATCATCGGGATTGAGGCACCTGTTCTTTCTTCAATGACGTGGTCACTATCGACAAATTCATAGTGTAATCTGTCAGCCAAGAAACGGCCTACGGTTGATTTGCCGGCCCCCATTAAGCCGACTAAAAAAATACTTTCTTTAAACATGTCGCTATTGTAACCTAAGGCGCTAATGATTGAATCGGAATATAGCCCTGTCTAAGCTGACTTCTTAAACGCAACCATTGTAAATTCTGCTAAAATGGTTTTTTTAAGAAACTCAATAAGGCTCGATTATGACGGGATCATTATTTATTATTTCTGCTCCGTCCGGTGCTGGCAAAACCTCTTTAGTGACAAAACTGATCGAAAAAGACCAGCTCATTCAAGTTTCCGTTTCTAGCACCACGCGTCCCAAAAGACCCGGTGAAGAAGACGGTATTAACTATCATTTTTTAACCCTTGACGCATTTGAAAGTAAGGTTGCGGAACAAGACTTTTTAGAGCACGCTAAAGTCTTTGATCACTATTATGGCACCTCAAAAAGCAGTGTTGAAAAACAACTAAAAGACGGTAAAGACGTTATCTTGGAGATCGACTGGCAAGGCGCACAACAAGTTCGTCAATTGATCCCTGAAGCCATCAGCATTTTCATTTTGCCTCCCAGTTTAAGAGCACTAGAACAGCGGCTGAAAAGCCGTGCTACCGACAGTGATGAAGTGATTGCCCGACGCATGCAAGATGCCGTGAGTGAAATGCAGCATTATAAAGAATTTGACTATTTGGTCATCAATAATGTCTTTGATATTGCCCTAGAGGCGTTGCACACCATTTTCTTGGCCGACCGTCAAACACTTAACCGCCAGTATAGCCAACACCAAGTGTTAATTAATGAATTGACCCAACCGAACTGATTGTAAAAGGAAACCGCCATGCCAGGCTTTGAAATTTTTGATGATGCCGAAAAAAACCAAGTCAATGAAGTAATGAACCAAGGTTTCACCTTTCGCTACAACTTTGATGGAATCCGCAATGATGTGTGGAAAGCCCGTGAATTAGAAGCGTTGATCTGTGATAGCTTGAAAGTCAAACACACCCACTTGGTCTCAAGTGGTACTGCGGCCTTATCTACCGCATTAATGGCGGCTGGCATTGGTGCGGGTGACGAGGTCATTGTCCCCCCTTTCACCTTTGTTGCTTCAGTAGAAGCCATTGTATTGGCAGGAGCCATTCCCATTTTTGCTGATATTGACGAAACCCTAACCTTGTCTTCGGAAGGGATTGAGGCCGTCATCACGCCCAGAACAAAAGCGGTCAACTTTGTACACATGTGCGGCAGCAGTGGTCACATGGATGCCATTAAAGCAGTTTGTGACAAACACCAGCTTATTTTGCTTGAAGATGCTTGCCAAGCAACTGGTGCCACTTATAAAGGGCAAGCACTTGGCACCATTGGCCAAGTCGGCACCCTTTCTTTTGATTCGGTTAAAACCATCTCTTGTGGTGAAGGCGGTGCCGTCCTCACAAATGATCCGGTGATTTACCAAAATGCACATCAATATTCTGATCATGGCCATGACCACATTGGTATGGATCGTGGCGCAGAATCTCACCCCATTATGGGAACAAATTACCGTATTTCGGAGATGAATGCCGCTGTTGGCGTTGCGCAATGGCAAAAACTAGAACGCATTTTAGAGATACAACGTCGCAATAAGAAAGCACTCAAAACAGCGCTGACTCAATATTCTGAAGTGCGCTTCCGTGATATCCCCGATGAAGTGGGGGATAACGCGGGATTCTTAAGCGTTATCATGCCCACAGAATCCCGCACTCAAGAGGTGGTCAAGGCGCTGGGTGACGCAGGTGTCCCAGGCGTATTTTACTGGTATGCCAATAATTGGCATTATCTTAAAAACTGGACCCATATCCAGCAGATGAAAGGTGCCGCCAAATTACCCATTGATCTGATTGTTGATCGTCCGGATTACACCCGGGTCAGCACTCCGAAGTCGGATGAGATTATGAGCCGAACTTTTTCCATGCTGATTAATTTAAGCTGGTCAGAAGCAGATATTCAAATGCGCATTGATGCCTTCGCTTCAATATTTAAATAGACACTGCACCCATAAAATTTCTAAGGATTTTGCATGAAACACCGTAACTTTAAAACTGTCCCCAAAATCATCTTTGGCAGAAATGCTTTTGAGCAATTAGACGATGTATTGATAGCGCAACGCCAAAATTCAAACCATTTTGTGGTATTTTTAGTTGATAAAATTCACCAAAATACGCCACTGGCTGATCGCCTGCCCAAACACCCACAAGACTTGGTCATTTGGCTGGACGTGACAGACGAGCCAAAAACCACTTATGTAGATGCGCTTACCGAACAGGTACAAGCCTTTGGCAACAACACTAACCCTGTTAGCGTGATGGGTCTTGGAGGCGGTTCTTCACTTGATATTGCCAAAGCCGTATCCCTTTTATTAACCAACCCGGGCGGCGCCGCCAAATATCAAGGCTGGGATCTAATTCAGAATCCGGCTATCCATCATATCGGTATTCCAACCCTTTCCGGAACGGGCGCTGAAGCCTCTCGTACCACGGTTTTAACCGGACCTGATAAAAAACTGGGCATGAATTCCGACTATACGGTATTTGATCAAATTATCTTGGATCCCGAATTAATCAAAGGGGTTCCAAAAGATCAATGGTTTTATACCGGTATGGACTGTTTTATCCATAATGTTGAAGCCCTTAATGGCACCTATATCAATGAATTTGCCCGTGCCTTTGGTGAAAAATCAGCTGAACTTTGCCACCAAGTCTTCTTGGAAGACCATCCGGATGCGGATGAGAAGCTGATGATGGCATCTTATATGGGAGGACAATCCATTGCTTATAGTCAAGTGGGCGCCTGCCATGCGCTTTCCTATGGATTATCTTATGTTCTTGGCTACCACCATGGCATTGGCAATTGTATCGCCTTTAATGTGCTAGAAGACTTCTATCCTGAAGGCGTGAAAATTTTCCGTCGCATGCTAGAAAAACACAATATCACTCTGCCCACGAATGTTTGCGCGGAGCTCACCGATGCGCAAATGGATAAGATGATTCAAGTCGCTTCAGGCATGGCGCCACTTTGGGATAATGCCTATGGCCCCAACTGGAAAGAAAAAGTCACCCCCGAATTGCTTAAATCCCTCTACTTAAAAATGTAATCGCTTCTTATGAAAACTTATGTCTTTATTCCCGCTCGTTATGGCTCTTCACGTCTACCTGGTAAGCCACTAAAATTAATCAATGGCTTACCGATGATTCAACATGTCTGCAATCGAGTGTCTCAAGCTAACGGCATTGAAGCGGTTTATGTGGCGACCGACGATGCCCGCATTCAGACAGTTGTGGAAGATTTTGGCGGCAAGGTGGTAATGACCCCGCCTGAAGCAGAATCAGGGACAGACCGAATTGCCCAAGCGGCACAAGCACTCGGTTTAAATGATGATGACCTGATTATCAATGTGCAGGGTGATCAGCCCCTTATTCATCCCAATGCCATTGAAGCTGTGATCGCACCCTTTATCTCGCCAGAATATGATAGCAGCTTTGAAATGAGCACCTTGTCATTCAAGATTGTCAATGAAGCCGAAATCACCAGCCCGAAAGATGTCAAACTGGTGACCGATATAAACGATTTTGCATTATATTTTTCCCGTGCCACCATTCCTCATGGCAGAGACTATTGGGATCACGATTCCTATAAGCACCTTGGTGTTTATGCTTATACCAAACGCTTTGTCGATTTATTCAACACTTTGCCAATGGGTCGTTTAGAAGACATTGAAAAACTTGAGCAACTAAGGGCGTTGGAGTTTGGCCACAAAATTAAAGTGGTTGAGAGCCAATGGGATTCTCCGGAAGTCGATTTGCCTGGCGACATCGAGTTAATGGAAGCGCTGTTAAACGCTGGCCGTTAGAGATGGCCTTTCCGGCATGATTATTTATGCACTCCTCATTCGACTATTAAGCCCCCTACTGCTGTTATGGGTTGTTATTGAAGCGATCAAGCGCCATGGCGGTCTTCGGTTTATCCAACAGCGCTTGGGATTTGCTTACCCTTCTCTATCGATCAACGCGATTAAACCCATTTGGATTCATTGTGCATCGGTTGGTGAAGTTAATGCGGTTGCACCGCTGGTAAAGGCGCTGCTGCCCAATCAACCCATTGTCATAACGACACACACGCCGACTGGTGCAAAACAGTGCCAACAGATTTTTGGCGATACCCTTACCCACTGTTATTTACCGTTGGATTGGCCTTATGCCGTTAACCATTTTTTAAAACACCTATCCCCAAGCTGTTTATGGGTTGTTGAAACCGAAATTTGGCCAAACCTCTACCGCCTAAGCCATCAAGCGGGCTTGCCGATTGCATTAATCAACGCGCGTTTATCTCGCAAAACCCTGAGCAGCCCTCAATGGCTTATCAAAACCTATAAAGCAACGCTTTATCACGTTGATCAGGTGATTTTACGTTCCCCGGAAGAGGCTGAACACTTCCAACAACTAGGGGTGCCGGTCGAGCGTATTCGCTTTATTGAAAACTTAAAATATGCGACCCCAATTGAAGCCTCCCAGTTTGATCTTCCGTTTCCAAATCTTTCGGGCGATTCAGAGTTTGTGGTGGCCGCTTCAACCCATGATGATGAAGAGGTTCAATTGGTCGCTATCTGGCAACGCCTCAATCGACCCGAACGACTCGTACTCGTGCCTCGCCACCCGCACCGTCGGGATGCCATCTTAAAAAGCCTTGCAGATCACCGCAATGAAATTGCAGTGGATAGCTTGAATGAGCCGATTACCTCACAAACACGCTATATTTTAATGGACAAAATGGGCATTCTAATGCCCCTCTACGCGCATGCTAAACTGGTCATTATGGGCGGCGCTTTTGTTGCCAAAGGCGGACATAATTTAATCGAACCGGCATCGGTTAAAGCCTGTATCGTCACGGGGCCGGATATGTCAGACTTTGAAACTGAAACCCGGCAGCTAGTGGCCAAGCAAGCCATTAGGCAACGACAAAACTGGCAGCAATTGGCGCAAACCTTGATTGAATTGCTCGACAATCCATCTCTACGTCAGCAAATGGGGCAAGCGGCTTATGAAGCCGTTGCCTGCAAAACCAACGTGTTATCAGACTACCTTAACGCATTAAAACCCTTTCAAAACCGCAAACCGTCAGCCAAAGACAATAATCGCCCCACTATTCGCTAATGGGCACCTCGAATATCATCAAAATCAAATTCTTATTGAAACCTTACCCACATTATAGGTACAATACTCGTTTACTAAATTAATAGGATATATCGCCTTATGGCAAGAGTTACCGTAGAAGATTGTTTAGATCAAGTTGAAAACCGCTTTGAACTAGTGATTTTAAGCTCAAAACGCGCTCGTCAACTGGCAAATGGGGCTGCCCCCACCCTAGAATGGGATAAAGATAAACCGA
The DNA here is from genome assembly GCA_002779995.1 of Piscirickettsiaceae bacterium CG07_land_8_20_14_0_80_44_28. GTDB lineage: Bacteria > Pseudomonadota > Gammaproteobacteria > Thiomicrospirales > Thiomicrospiraceae > Hydrogenovibrio. Next base: position 4,855 of record PEWX01000029.1, on the reverse strand, counting down.
CTGTTATGGCACTTCGTGAATTAGCTGAAAACAGCATTGATAAAGATGTGGTCATGTCTGATCCTGACACCCCTCCTTACTTCAGTTAATCAGGCGGAGAAGCCCCCCTTTTTATGCCCACACCCAGTTCGCTTGATGGTTTAATTGATAAGGTATCTGTCTATCTCAAGAAAAGACAGATTAAGCAAATCAAAGCGGCATTTGAGTTTGGTCGCCTTGCGCATCAAGGACAAACTCGAAAAACGGGTGGCGACTATATTTGGCACCCGGTTGCAGTTGCTGAAATTCTTGCTGAAATCCAACTGGATCATGAAAGCCTAATTGCTGCCATTTTGCACGATGTTGTCGAAGATACCGACTACAACAAAGAAGACATCGTTGAACGATTCGGTGAAAATGTCGCCGAAATTGTTGATGGCGTCACCAAACTGGGTAAACTTGAATTCGATAACCCTCAAGAAGCTCAAGCCGAAAACTTCCGCAAAATGGTGCTGGCGATGTCTCGGGATATTCGCGTCATCCTCATCAAACTCGCTGATCGACTCCATAACATGCGCACCCTTGGCGTGATGCGTCCCGATAAACAACGCCGAATCGCCCGTGAAACCCTCGAAATATATGCCCCTATTGCCGCACGTCTGGGCATCAATGCCATCCGTATTGAGCTTGAAGATTTAGGGCTGAGAGCCATGCACCCCTTCCGCTATGCTGTTTTGGAAAATGCCGTCAAAAAAGCCAGAGGGAACCGGGCTGAAGTGATTAAACAAATCAATGAAGCCATCAGCCATCGACTGCAAAGCGAATCCATTCCGGCACAAGTGATTGGTCGTGAAAAACATCTAAATAGTTTGTACAAAAAAATGAAGTACAAGAAACTCAGCTTTGATGAGATTTTGGATATTTTTGCCTTTCGCGTCGTCGTGAATACTGCCGATGAATGTTATCGTGCACTCGGAACGGTTCATTCGCTTTACAAACCTTTCCCCGGTCGCTTCAAAGACTATATCGCCATCCCCAAAAGCAATGGCTATCAGTCACTGCATACTGTGCTGTTTGGCCCTTTTGGTGCTTATATTGAGATTCAAATCCGAACCAATGAAATGCACGAGGTCTCTGAGCATGGTATCGCTGCTCACTGGGCCTATAAACAAGATATTACCACTGAAGGCAAAAAGGTAGAACGCCAACTCAATGCCGTAGAAATACGCGCGCAAGAATGGGTCAAAAACCTGCTTGAAATACAACAGGGAGCAGGGAATTCACTGGATTTCCTAGAGAATGTTAAAATCGATCTTTTCCCCAATGTGATTTATGTTTTCTCACCCAAAGGCGATATTATCACTCTGCCGGCAGGTTCTACTGCGGTAGACTTTGCATATGCCGTTCATACCAATGTCGGACATGGCACCGTGGGTTGCCGTGTTGATAAAAAACTGATCCCGTTGCGTACCCGTTTAGAAACCGGGCAAACGGTAGAAATCATTCGCAGCAAAGAACTCCAACCGAATCCTTCATGGTTACAATTTGTAACCACAGCGAAAGCCCGTTCGCAAATTCGAGCATTTCTTAAAAATCAACAATCAGCGTCTGCTAAATCGCTTGGACAAAGATTATTAACCAAGGCATTACGCACCTTTAACATGTCTTACGAGGGCTTAACGGAAACCATTCGCCAACGCATTACCGAAGAATTCAAACTCCCGGACTGGGATCATCTATTGGAAGAAATCGGTTTAGGCAAACGGCTGGCCAATTTGGTTTCCAAACAAATTCATGACCTCGTCATGGGCAAAGAAGACACGCTCAACTTACAGAATATGCCGGAAAACAATGCGGAACCCTTGGTTATTTCCGGCACAGAAGGGATGGCTGTTAACTATGCCGGTTGCTGTCACCCGATACCAGGCGATGACATTATGGGCTTTATCAGTGCTGAAAAAGGGCTGGTGATTCATCGACAAGAGTGCAAAAACGTTAAGCAGTTTAAAAACCACCCGGAAAAATGGCTGGATGTCAGCTGGGAAGACAATATCACTCAAACCTTTGATGTAGAACTTCAGCTTGAAGTACGAAACACCCGTGGTGCCTTAGCCACCATCGCCAGTAATATTGCCGAAATGAAAACGGATATTGATCGTGTTCGTTCAGAAGACAAAGACGAAACCTATAGCTTAATGAACATCGTCATCCATGTTCACACCCGTAAGCATCTCGCCGATGTGATGCGCAAACTCAAACACCTCCCCATCGTCGAAAAAATTCAACGCCTCTAACGCCCCTACACCCTCTAAAATGCCCAGGCCTGGCCATTTACCCCCTCTAAGAAGGGGTTGTCATTACATTTTCATACTTTAAACTCTAATCAAAAACTCATTATCGTAAAATTTTATCCACAAAATCGGATGATTCAGCTGAGGGATGAAAAGGTGCGATATACCTTTTATACGCATGCAAGGCAAAGTCAGTAAACAAACACCACAATAATGGAGATTGGAATAATGAAGCTTATTACGGGCAGTTTAATTTTTATCGCACTACTTCTGTCGGGATGTGTCACCAGCGGGCCAACCAAGCCAGATGATCCATACAAAGTTGATAACGCCAGTGCATTCAAAGGCAAGCAGAAAGTCGCCATTGGTTCTTTCAAAATATCGTTTGTCACTTTTGACAAAAGCTCCTCTAAAGCGACAGGAGGAATGATAAGTTCCGGCTCAGAGTACGCAAAAGCGACCTTGCGTGCCAAGCTTGAAGGCGTGGACGACAAGACCTTCCAAAAAATTACCGACCAGGCCTATCAAGATTTCACCAATAAGCTCAAGCAAAATGGTTACACAGTCATTGACCGATCGGCCATCACCAATGCCAAAAGTTACGCCAATATGGAAACCGTCCCCAACCCGCACAAACAACAAGAATCATCATTTAAGTCTGTGACCGGAGGAAGCCGCAGGGAAGCAACCTTCTCGCCGACAGGCTTACCACTCTATCATGCCAGTTCCATGGGTGCTGCACCCAGACCTGTTCCACACTTAATATATTCCGTTGCTGCTGAAGCTGGCGTACCCATACTGAATGTTCATATGCGCGTGCATTTCGCATATTTCCAAGGACAGACCAAAAATGGCGATGACAAAAAAGCCACTGTAAACCTAGGCCAGGTTATTCGCACAGAAGATGGCTCGAGGGTAACTCTCGCTGCTGGCCCTAAAAGTACTTTCAGCAACCCTAACGGCACGATCCAACTGACCTGGGGAAAGTCAACCTCAACCCCCTACGGAGTGACCAAGGACGCCACCTCAAGCGCTCAAAAAGCGGCAAATACCTTTTCATCCGTCGTAGGCATGTTTAGTGGTGGAAGCAGCTCAGCCAAGGAACTCATTATCACGGCTGATCCAGAGAAATACAGTACCGCTTCTCTGGATGTCATCGGACGCACAAACAACGGTTTCATCCACAAGATGGCCAAGTTGCGGTAGGAGTACACGGAAGACACCCTCTCTTAAAAGGGGTTGTCACCACCTTGCTATACCTTAAACTGAAAACAAAAATTTAATTGAAAAGGAAACAAATCATGACCCTCAAAAAACTTGCAGGCTTACTGTTAATCGGAAGTATTTTCACCTTGTCAGCCTGTGGCGGCACAAGCAATTCGACTGAAGAAACGGATACCGCCTCAGAATCGACATCTGACACCAATACCACGAACGATCAAAACAATGAACAATCAGCAACCCTTCCCGCTGCTGTTCAAAAACAATATACATTGGTTTACTCTGGCGCAGCAGTTGACGGCTTGACTGACAAAACAAGCTATACGGTCACTTTAGATAGTGACAACCAACTCATCATAGGCAGTAAAACACTCACCAATCCAACCAACGAAGATTATTACAACCAAGGCACAACGGATATTGTATGGGCCAGTGGCAATTACCGTTATATTTTATCCACAAAAACCGATGGATCCCTAAATGAAATCAATGTCGTGGATGCTGAAAATGAGACCAATGGCTTTCCAACCTTCAAAGGACAATTCGCTGAAAGCAGCTAGACAAATAACTCGACAACCCCAAGAACACCCTTTACTGGGTAAAAACCACCAGGCCTGGTGGTTTTTACTTAATACAACTTGTCATAAAGCAATTGAATTTCTTTGCCATTTCTCGTATATTCAACATTAATCAATTGGTTAAAGGCCTAACGAATAGGAGTCTATTCGAATGCAAAAAGCTCTTATTCTTGAAGATAACCCTGAAGCGTTAGCCTGGATAGAAAGACGTTTTAAAAACGTCTTTCCAGATGCTTCTATTGTGCCCGCTATTACCATCCAACAAGCCCAAAACAGCCTCTCACAACATACTTTCAATATGGCGCTTATTGATTTACAGCTCCCAGATGGCAGTGGCCTTGACGTGATAAAACAAATCAACCAAACCGATCCAACTTTAACCTGTATCGTTATCACTATTTATGACGATGATGCGCATTTATTTCCAGCGCTACAAGCAGGAGCTCACGGCTATCTTTTAAAAGATATGCCAAGTGAACAGTTTGAATCCCGCTTAAAACTGACCGCATCGGGCGAACCAGCGCTGTCACCCACGATTGCCCGAAAAATAATCAAACATTTTGAACGGAGCCACCTTTCACAACCGACACACAATTTAACCAATAGAGAGCAAGAAGTGCTCATCTTCATCGCTAAAGGCTTAACCTCAAAAGAAGTTGCATCATTACTTGAGATCAGCAACTATACAGTTAAAGAATATATTAAAAGAGACCTTTGCACGAGAACCATTTGAAAAATGCAAAATATTCTGATATGCAAAGCCCGTAACTATTAAAATAAACCCAT
>PEWX01000043.1 GCA_002779995.1 Piscirickettsiaceae bacterium CG07_land_8_20_14_0_80_44_28 | reverse complement strand
GGGTTTGAATGGTGGTTTCGGTTTCATCCGGTTTGGGACGACCTTTCTTGAAGGCCGCGTCACCGGGCATGTTTTTCATCAGGTGTAATCTGGCGGTTTTGAACTCATCCCCGATCAGGCCGAGGTGGAGCAAAAAGACGCGGAAGTCATACTTGGCGCTTTGGGGATCGAAGTCCCGCTTGCGGCTGGATGCGGCTCTGCCGTTGAGTGCCTTGGCAGCGATGCCTAAACAGAACTGCAGGTAGGCTTTGATCTTTCCGGCATGCAGGGTCGCCTCAAACCAGCGGAACTCCACCGTGCCCCGGTACCAGACGTTGTGCAGGTTGACTCCGTGGTAGCGGGTGTTGTCGTAATGCTGGGGCTGGTTGTTGTGGTAGCCGTACCAGATGCGGTTCAGCTGGGCCTTGGTCTTGGGGCGCTGCCGTTCGATGTTCCGGATCAGCTCATCACTGACCGGTCGGGTGTAACGACGGAGGCGGTCACTGTTGATGCCAAGGGCGTGGAGGATCAGCGGCTCCTGTTTGTAAACCACCTTGGCAAGGTTGCCCAGCTTGCGTCCGTCAAAGGGTTCGGCGTCGATGTGGATGTGGATGCCGCACTGGCTGTTGATTTTTCCACCGGCCTTGCGGATGGCCCGAACCACCTCCTGCAGCTGCTCGAGGTCGTCATAGGTCAGTACCGGGCTCACCAGCTCCGCCCGCAGGTGGGATGGCACATTGGTCAGGGAGGCGTCGTTGACCACCTTCCATTTGCGGCCTCGCAGATCTTCCACTTCCCAAGGATCGTAGCAGGACGGTGCGCCGATATGCCTGACATGGCCGCCGACCACCGAGTGGATTGCCCAGGCTATCTGTTCCCGGGTGCGTTTTACCGTCTCGATCTCGATTTCGTATCTGAGTTCTCTTAAATCCATTCACAGTCTCCGTTTTACGGTTTCTAACTTGTTGCCGGGCTTGTGTTTAAGCCTTCAGCTTACATGTGAATGAATGCTTTAATTCCGTCAGAAAGCAAGTAGAAGAACAGAAAGAAGAGACATTTAACACCTTTATTTTCAACATGCTACGATTTTGGCCGCATTCAGGCGAACACATCAAAAGAAACGCCCCGGAGGCGTGCTGGCTCTCCGGGGCGTTGGCTGGTCTTCACGAATTGGATAGGCTCAGGAATCTGGACTGCCACCAGTGATCAGGTCGGTGTGAATGGCCGCATTTCGGGTTTCATCCTGCTTCATCTTATCCAGAAAGGCGCTGCAGGCTTCGGCCTCATCAAGCGGCAATCCGAGTTCCTCTTCCAATCGGCTCAACCTGTGGTGCAGGTTTTCGATCAGATTGAAGGAGTGATCCCGGACCAGGCCTTCCCGCTTTTCCTGTGGAGACGGGATGAATTCCGTCATCCCGCCACGGCGTTTAACGATCATCTCGGGACCTCCATCAGCTCAGGGTTGCACCGAGGGTGTGAATCCTCGGATAGGTCAATACGGTTCCGGTCAGCTCAGCCTTGTAGCGCACCTTGTTGCCCTGCGGATCGCTGAAGGTTCTGACCAGCGTGTATTCGGTCCAGTCTTCATCAATGGGTCGGGTGTCGTCGATGGTCATGGCTTCCCATGTTTCACCGCCGTCATTGGAGGCGAACCACTGGACACTGGTGCCGCTGGGGATATCCATCTGGGTATAGACCTTGGTGGATTCCACGCCCTGCGTGAGTTCGTTCTCACGGGTCAGATAGGTTCCGGTGGTATTGTTCAGGTAGCCGACCAGGTTGACATCCCGGAAGTTGAGCGCCGGAGTGTCGTTGCCCATGCCGGTACTGAAGCGCACCCGGACCAAGACGCCATTGGCCAGATTGGGCAGACGCTCTTCCTCGGCCGGAACGACCGCATCCCATGTCACGCCGCCGTCGGTGGAGTATTCCCAGATAAGGTGGGTACCTTCCGGGATGGCTGAATATTCATCGATATTCAGATCTGAGAACTGTACACCGCTGACCGGCTGGAACTGGACCGTGCCTTCGTTCTCAAACTCATAGCCATAGAGCTTCATGGTGAGGTCGGAACCGTTGAGCGGGGTCCAGGTCTCGGCATTGGAGCTTTCCAGAAGCACACCTTCGGCATAGGTCTGGCGGGTGATGGCTCCGGCAACCGGGCTCAGTTCAAACGGGATGATGATGCCGAAGTTCTGGAAAAACGGCTGATTCGCCGTGGATTTGTTATTTCCGGCGTGGAGGACGACGGTGAGTGAAAACCGCCTGTGGCAATTTTTGGAAGAGCACACGAGGCAGAACGCCCCGTGGTGTGAATGGCAGGATACGTTTGAAAGTTGTCGAGCATGCCGCCGATGATATTGCTGCGGTGTGCCCTGAGCGGGAAGAGAAGCCTTACGGCCTGAACAAGAGGGATGTGCTGGTCTTTACATTAAACCGGTCATCGTTTCACAAAAGCATCTGTGCCGGGCTTGGAATCACACGAAATGAAAATTCACTGGACGGCATTCCCGGTGTTTTTCGTCTCGGTGATTATACACCGACCGCCGGTTTCAATTTTCCGGTTTACCTGACCTTCAAGAGTGACCCGGACGAACTTCTCGAAAGCGTCAGGAATATCAGTCTGCTTGGACATGACCCTTATGCGCTGATCATTCCAACCCGCAAGCAGCTGACACCCCGGACCGAAGACCTGCTGAGTCGGAGTGGTTCAATATGTATCGTACTGAGCGAGGAATTTTCCATTCAAGCCAATGGCAGCCTGAAAGCTCTCAGATCGGCAGCTGATGTATTTACAACCTTTCAGGCAGGTGTGCCTGAGCCGGATTCGGGAGGCATGGTCCATTTCGAGACACCTGCAGGCATCAGCTGGAGCGGCATCACCATCAAGTTTATTGACGGCTATACCGTTTCCATCCGCACGACCAAATCACACGGCCAGTACAATTACACCCAGATGGGAATGGCCAATACCAGAAACGGGAACCCAACCATCCCTTGGGAACTGCTCAGAGCTTTTGCTGATTCACACGGCCAGATTGATTGGCAAAGCAAGCATGCATCTTTCAAGGTCAAGGACCAGAAACCGCGCCTCTCAAAAAAGCTCCGGGAGTTTTTCCGGCTGACAGACGACCCGATTGAATACCTGAAGGAAGAAGGCTGCTATCGCTGCCTATTCACAATCAAGCCCGAGGGAGCCGATGATTATTGATTCCGGGGCACTGGAAATCCGAATAAATATCACTTCACGAAACCTGCGAGAGACTTTTGGTTTGTCTAAACGGGTGGTTTGACCCGACCATTTGATGTCTAAACACAACCGAAAAATACCGTCATTCGGCTAAATGCTTAATCTGAAAGGATATCTGTAACCGGACGCGTGTCGGACCCTGTCCGAAGAAAACAGAGAATACCGCCCCAAACAGAGAATGAACGTCGGGAGAATGGAGAGTATCTGGTGGCTGGAGAGAGGTTCCGGAAAGATGTCAAAACGGCCGAAACCCTTTGAATACAAGGGGAAAAAGAAAACCCGCCTACCCAGAGAATCACTCTGGAGAGACGGGTTGTCTTTTTCAAAATGGTGGAGATGGGCGGAGTCGAACCGCCGTCCGAGAAGCCTCCATTTAAAAATCTACATGTTTATTTGGTCAATTGTTTTAACCGAATGCTACCCGACCAACAGGGATCACATTAAGCGAGTTTGTAAAGTTTAGTCAAGCCTTATCCAAACACATAAGACCGACGATTCCGTGTAAGTCGACACAGATCTGAGCGCCACGAACAACTGCCCCAGTCTGCGCTAGCGGGATTAAGCCGCTAGAGCGTAGTTATCGTCGTTTGCAACTATAACAAATTGAAATAAAGATTTACGTGCATCATTCAGGCACGACATGCATCCTAAACTTTGTACTCCCCGTCGAAACCAGTGCATCCCCGTATTCGATGGTTTGTGCGTGTAAAATAACCAGGCCTGGCTATTTTAACGAGCTAGAAAGAAGATATTATAACGTTATTATGGTGCTTTGCGTTGTTTTTCAAGTTGAGAATTGGGATTAAACGTGATATTTTAAAATTCTTTGTTTATCACGGTTCCAGTCACGTTCTTTTTCAGTGGCACGCTTGTCATGAAGTTTTTTCCCTTTGGCCAAGCCAATGGAGATTTTAACTTTGCCTTTGCTCCAATATAAACTCAGTGGTACCAGTGTATAGCCTTTTTGATCAATTAATCCAATCAAACGGTCAATTTCACGCCGGTGCATGAGCAGCTTTCTGAGCCGTAAGGGATCATGCAGATGGTGAGTCGAAGCACTGATTAATGGCGTAATCAGCGCACCAAAAAGCCAAGCTTCATTGTTTTTGAGAAGAATATAACTTTCATTGATTTGGACTTTACCTTGACGAAGACTTTTTACTTCCCAGCCGGAAAGTGCCAGGCCTGCTTCGTAAGTTTCTTCAATAAAATAGTCAAATCTTGCTTTTTTATTTTGCGCAATGCTGTTTGCGTTGTTTTGTTTTTTTTTCTTTGCCATAATAGCGGATTATAGCGAATTTACAGGCACTGTATGAAAAAAATAACCCGTTCTGCTTTGTTGCCTTATTCTGATGAGTGTATGTTTGATTTGGTTAATAATGTAGCGACTTATCCAGAATTTTTACCTTGGTGTGGTGGTAGTGAAGTGATTTCAGAAACAAATGATAAAATGGTTGCGAGTATCTTGATTGCTAAGGCGGGAATCAAGCATCAATTTAAGACCGAGAATCACTTAGAGCGTCCTAAAAAGATAGAGCTGCATTTGCTTGAAGGGCCTTTTAAAAGCTTGTATGGTCTATGGGAGTTTCAATCCATTAACACCTCAGCGTGTAAAATTTCATTAGAAATTGAGTTTGAAATTAATAATTCTTTTTTAGATGCAGCCATTGGTGTTGTTTTTGAACAGATAGTGGCTTCACTGGTTCAGTCTTTTTGTAACCGTGCAAAACAGGTGTATGGATAATGATTATTGAAGTGGCTTATGCGCTCCCAGATGAACAGTTTTTGTCTGAAGAATCGGTTGAAGAGGGTACAACCGTAGGAGAAGCGTTAAAAGTGTCAAAACTTTTAAAAAAATTTCCGGATTTAAATATCGATTCTGTGGGTATCTTTTCTCAAGAAGTTTCTTTGGATAGGGTTCTTAGAGAAGGCGATCGTATAGAAGTTTATCGGCCTTTAATTGCGAATCCTAGAGAAAGACGACGTAAGCAGGTTGAAGAAGATCGTAAACAAAAGTGACTGCTTAAGGTTGAAAGCAAGCAGAAAAAAAGGACACGAATGAATGCACAGAGTATCGTGGTATAAACGAGATTTGGTTATCGGTATTTTATTAGGGATTATCGGTGGTTTTTGTAGTTTTTCTATCAGCGCTGCGGAGCCCCTCGAAAATTTAGATGGAGAATTGCTGCATACCCAATTGGTGAAAACTGCCATAACTTATGACTATTTTAATCAGCGGTGTCGTGGTGTCAGAGCCTCGACTAACGCTTCTGCTGTAAATCGGTTGTTAATCCAAAAATACCGATTGACGCTTAATAATTTTATTAAGCAATATATTGCATCCGATGCCGAGAAAGTTCAAATCCAGCTAAAAAATGATTTGTATCGGCAAATTGCAGACTTAGACGGGTGTCAATCAGCTCGTGATAAAGGGCTTGAATCGAGTATTAAATCTGATTACCGGCAGCTCTTTGAGAAGGTAGAAGACTCTTCTTGGTTTCCTGTTATGGATTAACAGATCTTTTTATCAAACTGAGTGGTTCCGCTCGTTATTTCTAATTTTAATAGGGTGAAAAACACCAAAGTCCTTAAAGTTTTCGGCCATTCAGTCGATTAACGACCTCTTTCTGAAATCTTTAATCTTTTTTTAAAGTTTTGGCACCGGCCTTGCTTGAGTGTAATTATAAAAATAATAATGTAATTAAATTGACACCAGACTGAAAAATCAGCAGGTTAATTTGAATCAACCAGACTCGAAAAGGAAGATCGCCATGGATTCAATTTTTGGCATACACGAACAAGCATTGTCTATCCGTAAAGAGCGGCAAAATATTATTGCCAATAACTTGGCAAATGCGGATACACCCAATTTTAAAGCACGCGATTTGGATTGGCGTAAAGAAATGCAAGCCGCTCAGGATACGCTGAGCCAATCCATCAATAGACCGGATTTGAAAACAACGCACAGTCGCCATATAGCCGGATTTGCAGAATCGGCCAGCACTCAAGATTATTTAAAGTATCGTCAACCAACCCAACCTGCATTAGATGGTAATACGGTTGAAACGCATATTGAAAAAGCGCAGTTCATGGAAAATGCCATGCAGTATCAAGCGACGCTTGAGTTTATGAATGGCCGAATTAGCGGCATTCGTGGAGCCTTGAAAGGCGAATAAGGAGAGTTCTGATGTCAATGTTCCCAACGCTTGATATTTCGGCTTCAGCGATGCATGCGCAAACCGTTCGATTGAATACAATCGCGTCCAATATGGCGAATGTCGATAGTGTGAGCAGTAATGCTGCGGATACCTATCGTTCAAAGCAACCTGTTTTTAAAACCGTTTTGGATGAAGAATCCGGGCTTCCTATGGGGGGGGTTAGGGTTGATGATGTGGTTGAAAGTAAGGCACCGTTAAAAATGGAATACAATCCCAATCATCCTTCAGCAAATGAAGATGGGTATATTTTTAGACCTAATGTCAATGTGGTTGAAGAAATGGCCAATATGCTCAGTGCATCCAGAAGTTATGAAACCAATATTGAAGTATTAAATACCTCTAAGCAATTGTTGCTTAGAACCATTCAATTGGGTAAATAGGAGATTAAATCATGGCAACGTTACCGATTGATACACAAAATCAAGATTATATTTCGTCGTTGCAAAAAACGACGGATCCGAAAAAGAATGCGCCGAATCAACAGTTGGATCAAGCGGATTTTTTAAGGTTGTTGACCACACAATTGGCTAATCAAGATCCGAACAAACCGATGGACCCCACCAACTTCGTTACCGATTTAACGCAAATGAGCCAACTTGAATCAACTAATAAAATGAACGAATCCATGTTGGCGATGACAAACAGTTTACAAAGTATGCAAGTGATGCAGTCTGCCAGCTTAATTGGTAAAAATGTTCAAGCGGTTGGTGATTTATTATCACATCAGCAAGGTACAATCAGTGATATTAAATTGGATCTGAAAGAATCTTTAACTGATGTGAATGTCGTGATCTCAAATGATTCCGGTCCGGTTCAAGAGTTGTTTTTAGATGATTTACCTGCGGGTGAAAAAATTGCCCAATGGGATGGCATTGACAAATTGGGTAACGTTATGCCCAGTGATGATTATAAGCTAACTGTTTATGGCACCAATCCAAGCGGTGATATTAAAACCATTGATACCATCGTGCCTTCGCGCATTAATTCAATCGGTATTAACAGTGATGGATCTGCGAGAGCAACGCTTGCCACCGGTGAAATCGTCAATGTTGATGAAATTAGAGAAATCAGTTAACAATCAAAAATGGCCTATCAAATAGCACATACGGATATAGGCCATTCTCTCCCAGATCTTTTTACCGGGGCTGTCATGCTTTAATCAGCCCCTGTTTTATTCCTTATTTGAAACGGGTATGTAAATTCTGTGATTGGTGATGCTTTTTGTTTGCCTGTTTAAAAAGTAAAACTTGTGATTGTTTTTATAAGAGAGATTATATATACGCATTAATCTGCACTATGTTTGCTTTATTACTTGGACAGTAACTTGGAGACGATTTTATGGATATTTCAGCAGTGAATGCGGCAACTTCTGCCTATAGTGCGATGAACCAGAATTCTAAAGCTGCAATGACAAATCAAAGCGGCAATGTGGCACAAACAACCCAAGCCGATTCGGTCAATTTATCGCCTGAAGCCATTGCTTCTCAGCGCCAAGAGAAATACGCTTTAAAAGATGACCCGATTGTTCTCTTCAACGAATGGTTAGAAAATGATAACCCTCGTACGATTTCTTTTTCTGGAATCAAGCCTTATGGCGAACTGCTTCCAGAAACCCAAAGTTATATTGACCTGTTAAATCAGCGCTTAGAGCAGGTACAAACACCAGAACAGCGTAAGCAAATTGAAGCCTATATTTCCGGTGCTTCCCGTTTTGGCAGTAATGAAATGATTCAAAGTGATTCAGACTTGGAAACTCGCTGGCAGGTTGAACAAGTATCTGTTGATTTAATGATGGCTCATTCACAGATTAATAATGAAGAAATCGGACTACCTGATGGAGTGAAAAGTGTTAATGGTTCGTCTTATTCTGAGTTGAGAACTTTAGATAGTATTCCAGATCAAAATGTAAGTGATTCAGAAAAGATCGCGTTAAGTGAAGGACAACATAGTGAAAACTTAGAGGCGTTTTACTACGGTTGGCTAAATGGCTCTAGAACATTGGAAAATGAAATATTATCTAGGAACACACTGGTACAAAATTTTGAAAATTTATTAGAAAAATGATTGTGAGGGCATGATTTCAAGGAAAATTTTTATGGCACTCTTTACTAAAGAGTGCCATTTTTAGTAATTAATATTGGCTTACGTGATATCTAATATATCCAACCCGGCCCTGTAAACTAGACTGTGTAAACGCTCATCAATTAAAATCCATCAAAAAGGATAAAAATGATGAGCAACTTAGATCAAAATCAAC
>PEWX01000046.1:2080-2309 GCA_002779995.1 Piscirickettsiaceae bacterium CG07_land_8_20_14_0_80_44_28 | reverse complement strand
TAGCGACGTGGCAATCAACCCCAACCCCGTCATTGCGAGGAGCAAAGCGACGTGGCAATCCATATTTCAGGTGGTGCAAGACGACAGATGGATTGCTTCGCCTTCGGCTCGCAATGACAGTGGGGATGGCTCGCAATGACAGTGGGGATGGCTCGCAATGACAGTGGGGATGGCTCGCAATGACAGTGGGCGGCTTGCAATGACCCCGGTTCTAGTCATTGCGAGGAGC
>PEWX01000046.1:0-2024 GCA_002779995.1 Piscirickettsiaceae bacterium CG07_land_8_20_14_0_80_44_28 | reverse complement strand
GGTGGTGCAAGACTTAAGATGGATTGCTTCGCCTTCGGCTCGCAATGACAGTGGCTCTGTGTGTCAACATGAACCTGTATCAGTTAATTTTGAGTTAACATAGTTTTCAGGGTGAATTACAGCTTGCTAATTTTCACGAATGTGCTATATTCATGATTCATGAATATTTAGGGTTTGTGAAAATGGTTGAGCAAAGCATATACGAAACACAGTTTATTTTACCAAAATCTTGGCGTACAAACTTTATAGAAAAGTCTGGTTCATTACACCTGGAGTTAGTGGTGAATTCAGAACTCTTTGAGTTAGAACTGATTGAAAGAAATGTTCATAGAAAAGAGAGCCTTGAGGCCTTTAAACATTCTGGGGATAAAGGGGTTGTTATTGTCACTGACAAGCTCAGTCCGTTTTTAAGAGATTATTGCGATGAATTTAACATTAACTTCATTGATCGTGCTGGAAATGCTCGCATAGCCTATCAATCACTGTTTTTATATATTGAAGGAAGAAAACTTCTAGCATCAACCACCTTCACATCCTCCATGACAATCGGGATGGTGAAGTGCATTTTTGCATTTTTGAACGATGAGCCGCTTTTAAACGCAACCTATAGTGAGATTTCGGTTAAAGCAGGTCTTTCAATGGGTATGGTGAGTAAAACGATTAAATACCTCCTAAAGATGCATTTTTTGCGGGAGAAAAATGGTAAATACCAATTTACCGACAAGCAAACCCTGATTTATGAATGGCTTCTTGGCTATAAGCAACGTTTGGCACCAAAGCTCCAGGTATGGAGATTGCCTCCACCTAAAAGGTGGGAGTTGATAAATCAACCATCAAATTCTCTGTGGTTCGGTGAAGTAGCGGCCACTCAAAGAGGGTTTATGAATCACCCACAAACCTTAAAGTTGTTCGCTTTTGATAAGCCTAAAGGCTATGCGATAGGAAACCCTGAATTGCCAAAACTTCAAGTGGTTGCGCCATTTTGGAATCACGAATTGGAGATAAATGAAAAAGGTCAAATCCTTTTAACGATTGCGGATTTATTGACTGACGAAGATGGCCGACTTAAAGAAATTGCAGAAGAGATGAATGAACGATATTTACACCTTAAAAAACTCCCTTAATCAAGATCTGGAAGCGACGCTTATAACCATCGTCGATTGTTATCTAGAATTTGAACAACCTTTTTTCATTGCGGGGGCAACCGCTAGGGATTTGGTATTGAATGGACTATTCGGTCACCTTCCCCTGAGAGCGACAAGGGATGTTGATACAGCGATCTGCATGTCGAATTGGGAAGAGTTTTACCAGTTGAAAGAGAAATTAATCCATAAAGGATTTCAAGAAACATCGAGAGCTCACAGGCTGCTGCATTCTGCAACACGTTTACCGATTGATTTAATTCCCTTTGGGGGATTAGAAGTTGATGGTCATGACATTAAATGGCCACCTGAGTTTGAGATTGCCATGTCAGTTGCCGGTTTTTCAGAAGCCTATGAAAATGCAATCACGGTGCAATACCAATCAAGAGAGTTTAAGGTGGCGTCTCTTCCGGGTATAGCGCTTATGAAATTAATTGCTTGGGATGAGAGAGGCGCGGCAAACAGTAAAGATGCCAGTGATTTATTTATGATCATGCATAAATATCAGTTTATTCATGATGGTCGAGTCTGGGATGATTACATTCCCACGGAATACACTGATGATTTTGAAAGTGATGTGATTTGTGCGTTTCTTCTTGGCCATGATCTTTCGTTGATCATTAGAGAACCAAGTTTAATCATTCTAAAAAGAATCTTTGAAGAAAAAAATGAAAGTCTGATAACCGCGATTATTCGGGCGACTAACCATAATAACGAAGATCAGCTTGAAAAAATGATAGTGGCATTTTGGTGTGGTGTTTTTGACAATAACGACAAATAAAAACTTTCTCTAATAGTTCGGGGTCAGGGTGAAATTATAGGGTTTTGTCATTGCGGGGAGCAAATCGGCGTGGCAATCCACACCAACTCCGTCATTGCGAG
>PEWX01000107.1 GCA_002779995.1 Piscirickettsiaceae bacterium CG07_land_8_20_14_0_80_44_28 | reverse complement strand
GAAGGAGGGATTCGAACCCTCGATAGGGGATAAACCCTATACTCCCTTAGCAGGGGAGCGCCTTCAGCCTCTCGGCCACTTCACCATAATAGAATCAATGCGAAAGCATTAATTGTGGCGCGTATGATACCTTGAAATAATACGGTTGTAAAGGGACAGCCACTGCCTTTTACGCCCTAATTCCATAGCGATTATTGATCCAACTCAAAGGCTTGATGTAACGCTTGAACTGCGGTTTCTAACATGGATTCATGAATAACCACGGAAATTTTTATCTCTGTTGTACCAATCATTTGAATATTAATTTCATTTTCAGCCAGCACTTTAAACATTTTACTGGCAATCCCTGAATGCGACTTCATTCCCACGCCGACCATTGAAATTTTAACAATAGTGTCATCACATAAAATTTCTCTTGCCCCTAAGGTTGCAGCGGTCTCTTCTAAAATGGCTTTAGCAGCGCGTAAATCTCCTCTGGAAACGGTAAAGGTAAAATCAGTGGTGCCATCAACCCCTTGGTTTTGAATAATCATATCAATTTCAATATTCGCATCCGAAATAGGGCCCAAAATCTGAAAAGCAACCCCTGGCCTGTCTGGCACACCTAAAATCATCAGTTTTGCTTCATCGCGACTGAATGCGATCCCCGAAATTAATGGTTTTTCCATATTTAATCCTTCAAAATCTTCTTCAGAGATCAGCAGTGTACCGCCGCCCTCTTTCAATGATGATAATACCCGCAAAGGCACTTTATATTTACTGGCAAATTCAACCGAGCGAATTTGTAACACCTTAGCGCCCAAACTCGCCAACTCCAACATTTCATCAAAAGTGACATAGTCTAATCGCCTTGCTTCCGGCACCACTCTTGGGTCAGTGGTATAAACCCCATCGACATCTGTATAGATTTGGCATTCATCCGCCTTTAAAGCGGCGGCTAGCGCGACGGCTGTTGTATCAGACCCCCCACGACCTAAGGTGGTTATATCCCCCTCATCCGTCACCCCTTGAAAGCCGGCAACGATGACCACCTTACCATCACTTAATTGATGGTTAATTTTTTCGGCATCAATCCCTTCAATGCGAGCTTTCGAATGGATATCATTGGTGCGAATCGCGACCTGCCATCCGGTATAGGAAACTGCGCTCACGCCGATTTCTTGCAATGCCATGCTGAGCAATGCGATGGTCACCTGCTCCCCGGTCGTGAGTAACACGTCCATTTCGCGCTTACAGGGTTGTGATTGAATCTCATTAGCCAATGCGGTTAACCGATTGGTTTCACCACTCATTGCTGAAACCGTCACCACCACTTGATGCCCTTCTGCAACAAATTGACGGACTTTTTGGGCGACATTTTGAATGCGTTCAACATTCCCCACTGAAGTGCCGCCATATTTTTGAACAATTAATGCCATTGCTTGTTTTGCCTTCTCCACAAAAAACTGTCTGTTTTCAGCCAGTCATAAACTTAAAAAACCGCAGATGCCAATTTGGCTATCTGCGGTTTGATATAGAAACGTCTCTGTGCGCTTAGATCAAAATTTTTAGATCAAAATTTTTAGATCAACACCCAAGCCTGTAAAACATCCCAAAGAATGTCAATATTTTACCCTAATGTTTCTACCCAAGCAGGAACGGATGCCAGTGCTTGGGGTAACTTTTCAGGTTCCTTGCCACCCGCTTGTGCCATATCCGGGCGCCCGCCGCCTTTGCCACCGACTTGTTGCGCCACATGATTGACTAACTGCCCGGCTTTGATCTTATCGGTAATGGATTTGCTAACCCCGGCAACCAAAGTGACTTTGTCGCCATCCACAGCAGCTAAAACAATGGCGGCTGGTGCAAGCTTGTCTTTCAGTTTATCTAGGGTTTCACGTAAGGTATTGACATCTGCGCCCTCAATTTGCGCGGCTAACACCTTAACACCATTAATTTCAACTGCTGATCGGGTCAGATCATCCCCTTGGCTTGATGCCAATTTAGACTGTAATTTTTTTAACTGTTTTTCAATGTCTTTACTTTCCGCAACCCATTGAGTCAGCTTTGTTACGACTTGCGATTTATCGGTCTTCAACTGTGATGCCACTTCAAGAAGACGCTGCTCAGAATCATAAATGGCTTCCCAAGCGGCTTCTCCGGTGACCGCTTCAATGCGTCGAACACCTGAAGCAATCCCGCTTTCTGACAGAATCCGAAAAGGCCCAATGTCACCGGTTGAATTCACATGGGTGCCGCCACAAAGCTCAATCGAAAATTCGCCCAATTCAACAACACGCACCACATCACCATACTTTTCACCAAACAGTGCCATTGCCCCTTTGGATTTGGCGGCCTCAATATCCATTTCGGCCATCTTAACGGTTGCATTTTTCATGATTTGACGATTCACCAACTGCTCAATTTCTAAACAGGTTTCCGCTGAAATGGGTTCAAAATGGGAGAAGTCAAATCGTAATCGTTCCGGTTCGACTAAAGACCCTTTTTGACCGACATGCGTTCCTAAAATCGATCTTAATGCGGCATGCAACAAATGCGTTGCCGAATGGTTTCGTTCAGAGGCACGTCTGGCTTTAACATCAATATGCGCCTGTATCGTTTGATTGACCACCAAAGTACCGGCAGTGACCTTGCCGATATGTAAAAAAGTCGCCCCTTGTTTTTGGCAGTTATCCACATGGAAACTGTTCATTCCTTCAGTGAGACTGCCTTGGTCGCCGACTTGCCCCCCTGATTCAGCATAGAAAGGCGTTTGGTTAAGCACAATAATGGCTTCTGTCCCTTCCGATACCGACTCAACCGATTCCCCCTTAACAAAAATAGCTTGAATTTCTGCCGCTTCGGTATCCTTATCATAGCCCACAAAAAGTGTCGGTGAATCAAAATCAACCTTTAAAGACCCTTGCGTTGCAAATTGGCTCGCGGATCTGGCGCGCGCTCTTTGCGCTTCCATTTCTTTAGCAAAACCAACCTCATCAACGGTTAAGTTGCGCTCTCTAGCCACATCCGCAGTCAAATCAAATGGAAAACCGTAGGTATCATAGAGTTTAAACGCCACAGCTCCACTCACCACCGTGCCGGTCAATTGTGCAAAAGCTTCTTCTAAAATCCGCATGCCGTTTTCGAGCGTTTCGGCAAAGCGTTTTTCTTCAAGCGTCAAAACCCGCTCAACATTCGCTTGTTGCTGTACCAATTCTGGGTAAGCATCCCCCATCTGTTGAACCAACACTTCCACCAACTGATTGAAAAACAGGCCTGTTTGACCCAACTTATACCCATGTCGAATGGCACGACGAATGATACGACGCAGCACATATCCTCGGCCTTCATTTGCAGGTAAAACGCCATCCACAATCATAAAAGCACAAGAACGAATATGATCTGCAATGACCCGTAATGAGTTATTAGTCAAATCGGTTTCGCCAGTTAACTCAGCGGCTTTTTTAACAATCGCCTGAAAAAGATCAATATCATAGTTGTTATGCTGATGTTGCATCACGGCGGCCAGTCGCTCCAGTCCCATTCCGGTGTCCACAGACGGCTTTGGCAAAGGCGTTAAGGTACCATCTTCAGAACGGTCAAATTGCATAAAGACCAGGTTCCAGATTTCAATATACCGATCACCATCTTCTTCCGGAGAACCCGGAGGGCCACCCGCCACCTCAGCACCGTGATCATAAAAAATTTCAGAACAAGGCCCACAAGGCCCGGTATCGCCCATTGACCAGAAATTATCCTTTGCCCCACAACGTGAAAACCGATCGGCACTCACACCGATTTCGTTTAACCAAATATCTTCCGCTTCTTGGTCTTCTTCAAAAACCGTAATCCAAAGTTTTTCGGCAGGTAATTTGAGTTCTTCTGTGAGAAAGGTCCAAGCATATTGAATGGCTTCATGCTTAAAATAATCCCCAAAACTAAAGTTACCGAGCATTTCGAAAAAGGTGTGATGACGTGCCGTGTAGCCGACGTTTTCCAAATCATTATGTTTACCACCCGCACGAATACAGCGCTGAACGCTGGTAGCGCGCACATAGTCCCGTTTTTCTTGCCCCAAAAAGGTTTCTTTAAACTGTACCATCCCGGCATTGGTAAACAATAAGGTGGGATCATTAGCCGGAACAACCGGGCTAGAGTGAACTGCGGTGTGGCCTTGCTTTACAAAAAAGTCTAAAAACGCTTTTCTGAGTTCTGCGCTGGTCATATTTTTTTCCTAAACTCTTAAAAATTTTATTGGATCTCTCTGCTATCAATTAGGCAGATTGAAACGCTTTCCAAATTTGGGCTTGACTAAATCCACGAGATTGCAAAAATCGCATTCTTCGGGCTTGCTCTTTTGGCTGAGTCGGCTTTATACGCTCACCATATTTCTTGAATAAGCACTCACCGGCAAATTCAGCCCAATCATCATCGTCCATTGCCAAATGCGCTTCAATCAACTCATTGGCATCAGAACGCTGTTGCAATGCTTGGCGAATCTTATAAGGCCCTTGACCTTTTTCACACGCCTGCTGAACATATCGTTCTATAAACCGCGCTTCTGACAACCAACCCTTTTCTTCAAGCTCATCCAGTGCAAAATCGACCAGGCCTGGTTGTTTTTCAGCTTCCGGCAACTTCTGTAAGAGCTTGTATTTAAGTTCTTTGCGGCCATGTTCTCGTATGGCCAATAGCGCGACAGCACGATTTTCCAGTTGCTGCAATAATTCTGAATCCACTTCCGCCATAATTACTCAGTTTAAGCCTGACAGTTAGTCGGTTGACGCCTCATCTACTGACAAATTTTGATCGGCTTTGACGGGCAACAATCGTTCTTTAATTTGTGCTTGTAGGGTTTCATAAATGTCCGGGTTATCTTTTAAAAATTGGCGAACATTATCCTTGCCCTGACCAATTTTCTGGCCTTGATAACTATACCAAGCGCCTGCTTTATCAATCAGTTTTTCTTTGACACCCAGATCAATCACTTCACCCTGACGTGAAATCCCTTCGCCATACAAAATATCAAATTCCACCTGCTTAAACGGCGGCGCGACTTTATTTTTAACCACCTTCACACGGGTTTCATTTCCGAGAATTTCATCGCCTTTCTTAATGGAGCCAATGCGACGAATATCCAACCGAACAGAAGCATAGAATTTTAGCGCATTACCGCCAGTGGTGGTTTCCGGATTACCAAACATCACCCCGATTTTCATCCGAATTTGGTTAATGAAAATAACGAGGGTATTGGTTCGTTTGATATTACCGGTTAACTTCCGTAATGCCTGTGACATTAAACGCGCCTGCAACCCCATGTGTGAGTCGCCCATATCGCCTTCAATTTCGGCTTTTGGCGTCAAGGCCGCAACCGAGTCAACCACCACAATATCAACCGCCCCGGAACGCACCAGCGAATCGGTAATTTCTAATGCTTGTTCGCCAGTATCTGGCTGCGAAACCAATAAATTATCCACATCAACACCCAGTTTTTGAGCATATTGCGGATCAAGTGCATGTTCCGCATCCACGAATGCCGCCGTACCACCCAACTTTTGCATTTCAGCAATCACATGTAACGTTAAAGTGGTTTTACCAGAGGATTCCGGACCATAAATTTCAACCACTCGCCCGCGGGGCAAACCGCCAATACCCAGTGCAATGTCCAACCCTAAAGAGCCAGTCGAAACAGAGGCAATATCAGGAATCACCCCCTTATCACCCATTCGCATAATGGAACCTTTTCCAAATTGTTTTTCAATTTGACCCAAGGCCGCGTCTAAAGCTTTTCTTTTATTCTCATCCATTCTGCTCACCGTTCCTGTTTGATTTAGGGCACTGCCACCCCCCTAAAAAGGTCATTAAAAAACCCTTGCTTTGTTTATTCAAAACAACACTTTTTGAACAAAAACAAACGCAAAGGGTTTAATTTTATTGGCCGACAATTATCCCACACTTGGGTTAATTTGACATCTTTTTTAATGAGACCCTTGCACGAGAGGGGGACACGAATAAAGACAATTAAGATTAGCCATATTTTTCTCTCGCGCTCCACCCATACAGAAGACGCTTATTGGTTAATCGTTTAAAATGGCAAGAATGCCTTTTAGGGCTTGTTCGGTACATTGAACCCTGACCGCTTCTCGATCGCCTTCAAAATGGTAACATTCAGTCATCAAGCTGGCATGACCTTGAAGTGCCCAAGACATCCAAACGGTTCCCACCGGCTTGTCTTCACTGCCACCGCCAGGCCCGGCAATGCCTGAACAAGCAACACTTAGAGTCGCATGTGACGATTGTAAAGCCCCGACCGCCATCTCCTCAACACAGGCGAGGCTCACCGCACCATTGCGTTGAATCGTTGTTTGATGAACACCAAGCATCTCAATTTTGGATTCATAACTATAAGTGACATAAGCTCGATCAAACCAAGCTGTACTGCCTGCAAGGCTTGTTAATACTTCTGCAATCATGCCGCCGGTGCAAGATTCTGCGGTCACGACCATTTTATTTTTTTGTTTCAGCGCCGCTGCAACCTCCAACACCAAATCATTCAAACCAGAAGAGATCACCATTACTTAAGCTCCTTAACATCAAACATCATGCAAACACCACAAGATACTCAAATGGGCACCAAAAGAATTAGCATACCTTTTTTTAAACACGAATAACAGCCCAAACCCTCAAGGCACTGGCGAAAGCTTGACATTTTTCCCAACCATTTTTTTGCCAAAACAGTACTTTTCTGACAGTTGAATGTGTAACATAGCACCTCTAATCAATTTTTTTTGACATACTTTAAGACCATGACGCAAGATAAAACAACAACACACACGCCTATGATGCAACAATATCTCGCGCTTAAGGCAGAATATCCAAATCAACTGCTGTTTTATAGAATGGGGGATTTTTACGAGCTATTTTTTGAAGATGCGGTTAAAGCCGCGAGTCTTCTCGATATCACCCTCACGGCTCGCGGAAAATCCGCCGGGGAACCGATCCCGATGGCCGGTATTCCACATCATTCGGCAGAAGGTTACTTGGCAAAGTTAGTCAAACTTGGTGAATCGGTTGCAATTTGTGAACAAGTTGGTGACCCGGCAACATCCAAAGGACCCGTCGAACGTAAGGTAGTTCGCGTCATTACCCCCGGAACGCTCGTTGAAGAAGCACTATTAGATGATAAACGCGACAATCTGCTGGCAGCGATTGCGCCAAATGGCAATGGATTTGGGTTAGCATTTTTAGAGGTATCCAGTGGCCGATTCGAAGCGACATTACTGGCGGATGCAGAGCAACTGATTAGTGAAATTGAACGGTTAAGACCCGTTGAAATCCTTTTGCCGGATGATGCGCTTTTCAAACAATCCTTGCCTGAATCGGTGCAAAAACACCCAGGCCTGGTTAATTATCCCGGCTGGCACTATGATACCGACAGCTGTAGAACCCGTTTAACACAGCATTTCAACACCCAGGACTTAATGGCATTTGGTTGCGAGCATTTCCCGCCAATTATCCGAGCAGCAGGCGTCATTCTGCATTATGCCACCACGATGTTGCAAAATGCGCTGTCCCATGTCAATCATTTGCAAACCTACCAACCGGATGATGCATTAGTGATTGATGCCAATAGCCGACGAAATTTGGAACTCGACACCAACCTAAGTGGTGGCAAAGAACACACCCTCTTTTCCATTTTAGACAATGCGGTTACCGCAATGGGCAGTCGACTGATGAATCGTTGGCTAAACCAACCCTTACGTGACCAAACGCAATTGAATCATCGTTTGGATGCGATTGAATCGATTTTGACAGAACAAAGTGCCACCACCTTTCGTAAAGTGCTTAAACCGATTGGCGACCTAGAGCGCATTTTAAGCCGTGTTTCACTCTATTCTGCCCGCCCCCGCGATTTATTTGTATTGAGGCGTTCTTTAGCACAACTGCCCGAATTGCAAGGCCTTTTAACAAACCAACAAACCGATCAGTGGCAACAATTGGCGACTAAGATGGGGACTTACCCACAATTAACCACGCAACTGACGCAAGCCTTGGTTGAAAACCCGCCGATGATGATTCGAGAGGGAGGGGTGTTTGCAGAAGGTTATGATGCAGAACTCGATGAATTACGAAATTTAAAAAATGAAGCCGGCAGCTACTTACTAGAACTGGAAACTCGAGAAAAAGCGCGTACCGGCATTAGCACCTTAAAAGTCGGCTATAACCGCGTGCATGGTTATTATATTGAAGTCAGTAAGCTGCAATCTGAAAAAGTGCCTGCCGATTATGTTCGTCGCCAAACTTTAAAGGCGCAAGAACGCTATATCACCCCTGAATTAAAAAGCTTTGAAGACAAGGTGCTGAGCGCCAATGAGAAGGCGCTAGCAAGGGAAAAGCTGCTATATCAACAACTGCTTGAAACCCTCAATGCCCAGCTGAGTGATTTACAAAACACCGCTTCTGCTTTAGCGCAAACCGATGTATTGGTGAGCTTGGCGCAACACGCTATCACCTTAAATTTAACGCGACCCCAACTGACGTCTGCCCCGGGGATGGATATCCGACAAGGACGGCACTTAACGGTAGAAGCCTTATCTGACCAACCCTTTATTGCCAATGACAGCCGATTTTCCGATCAAAGGCGCTTACAAATCATTACCGGCCCCAATATGGGGGGTAAATCGACCTTTATGCGCCAAACAGCGTTAATTGTGCTTATGGCGCACATGGGCAGCTATGTCCCGGCAGAATCGGCACAAATCGGCCCAATTGACCGCATTTTTACACGCATTGGCGCTTCAGATGACTTAACATCGGGGCGATCGACTTTTATGGTCGAAATGACTGAAACTGCGCACATATTGCATCATGCAACGCCACAATCACTGATTTTAATGGATGAAATTGGCCGAGGGACTTCAACATTTGATGGTTTGGCACTGGCCTGGGCAATCGCTGAGCAAATGGCGCGCAAAATCCAAGGCTATTGTTTATTCGCCACCCATTATTTTGAGCTGACCGCCCTAGCGGAGCAATTTGACAATACGGTCAATATCCACCTAACCGCACTAGAACATCAAGACAAAATCGTCTTTATGCACCAAGTCAATGATGGGCCTGCCTCTCAAAGTTACGGTTTACAAGTAGCGGCATTAGCAGGGGTACCGGCCACAGTCATCGACTCGGCCAAACAGCATTTGCGACGTTTGGAAAATCAGTCGATCAACGCGCAATCCAATCTCAACCGGCAAGCCCATCCGTTAAATGTTCAACAATTTGATCTGTTTGCTGCCCCGTCCTTGTCGCCGACGGAGCAGGGCTGTTTAGACACGCTGAAATCCCTATCAGTGGATGACCTCACGCCCAAACAGGCTTTGGAAAAACTCTATGAATTGACCGAAAACCTTAAGGAAGGCTGAATGGAAACCCCGACCAACGCAATATCTCAATCCGTCAGCCAGCAAGCTCAAGCGGCATTTGTGGCAGGCGACCATGCCGAGGCGTTGTCTTTATTAAAACAAGCCATAGAAACCGATCCGAACCATCCCACTTGGGGATTAGATTTAGCCCGTATGACTTTTCAAACCGGCCGTCTTGCTAAAGCCAAAGCCATATTAGCGTCGCTGCCAAAAAGCCAAAGAACAACCCATGAGGCCAAAACCTTATCGACCTTGTTTCAGTTTAGTGAGATTATTGCTGACGCACCTGAAATGAATAACCTGAAAGACACTTTACAACAAAATCCAAATCACCTTGAGTCCCTGTATCAATTGGCTGCCTATTGGATGTTACATCATCAAATAGAAAAAGCCATGGACTGTTTATTGCAATCGATCCGCTTCGACAAAACAGACCGGGGCGGACGAGCACAGCAACTGCTATTAGCCATTTTCACCTTATTACAAGACGACCACCCGCAACAGATTAATGCCTATCGTCGCCAGTTACAAGGCATTTTATTTTAGGAGCATTTTATGCAGTTGACTAAACAACAACTCAAAGAAATAGCCGTTTTTGGTATTGCCGGCAACTTTGCCGAGCATTTGAACCAAGCCGGAGAAGATGCCGATTTTTTGAAAATCAAAACCCAAGAAGCGAATGCCCCCAAAGGCATTTTTCCGATTTACATTCCCGGCCACCCTTCTTTTTTAGGAACCTTTCCGCTATCCGACCAACAATTGCAAGCCGACTTTTCGCATCCAATCAATGTGCAAATGGAACCCGAATTGTGTGTATTGTTTAAGGTTGAATATGAAGAAAACCATGCTATTCGCCAGTTAACGCCGCAGGCCTTTGCCGCATTTAATGATTGTTCCATTCGCCGGCCAAATGCCACCAAAATCAGTCAGAAAAAAAACTGGGGGGTCAACTCGACAGGCATCTCGTCCCACTGGATTAGCTTAGATCAATTTGACACTGGCGGCCACTTAGATGCTTTTCAAATCGCTTGTTATTTAAAGCGAGGCGATCACATCAAACCTTATGGCATTGATAGCCCTGTGGTAAATTACAGTTATTTTTATCAACCGCTTCAGCAATGGTTGATTGAAACCTTTAACAACCAAACCGATTTTGGCCCCCTTGAAGACTTGCGTCATCTACTGTCAACAGCGAACTATCCCAAGCAATTAATTATCAGTTTAGGGGCAACGCGCTATACACCTTATGGTGAAACCACTTTTTTAAAACCGGATGATCAGTTGGGGATATTTGTCTACAATTCTGAACAACTCACCCCGCAAGACTTGATTAATCAACTAGAATCGCCAAGCCGTGACTTAGCGGATAACACGATTTCCAGCCTGATTCAAACGGTCAGCGATGTCAACAAAAACACCAAAAATTAGCGGTTTACATTTCCCCTTAAAACGGTCAAAATTTGGCGCTATACTAGCGTCTTAGAGAAAGGACATTTGTTATGAATATTGGTTTTATTTTTGAAAATTGGGACAGCATCACCCCAGCAAAAAATTCGACGCTTCGCATTATCAAAGAATGCATGGAACGAAATCACAAAATTTCTATCCTCTACCCCAGTAACTTAACCGTGCGGAACAATGTCACACATGGCTATGTCAAGCGTATTTTGCCAATGGAAAAAATTCCGGAAAACATTTTGCAGTTTTATAAGAAAGTTAAATTCGACGAAGTGATGATGCCGCTACATGGTTTGGATTGTATTATGTTTCGCCGTGATCCGCCAATTGATCCCATGGTATTCAACTTTCTGGACTCCGTTAAAAATGAAGTGGTCATTGTCAATGATGTGGATGGCATGCGTAAAGCCAATAATAAACTTTACACAACTACCTTCAACGACCCACATAATAACTTCTTGCCGATCACCCATGTTTCGAAAAGTAAAAACTATATTCGTCAACGTATTGATGATATGCCGGGGAATAAAGTCATTTTAAAGCCGCTTAATGCATCAGGTGGGCATGGCGTCATCGTATTGGAAAAAAATGCACAAACCAGTATTAACTCAATCTTAGACTTTTATATCGACAGCCAAGACAAAAGCTACGTGATCGTACAAGAGTATATTGAAGGTGCAGAGGAAGGCGATGTGCGGGTTTTGATGCTGAATGGTAAATTTATCGGCGCCTATAACCGCAAACCGCCGGAAGGGGATGTGCGCGCCAATATCCAAATCGGTGGTACCGCACACAAATACAAAATGACCGAATCCCAAATGGCGATTTGTCGCAAAATCGGCCCTAAACTGATTGCTGACGGCCTCTATTTTGTCGGCGTGGATATGATTGGCGACAAAATTTTAGAAGTCAACGTCCTAAACCCCGGCGGCATCACCAATATCAATACGTTAAATAAATTAAAACTCCATAAAAATGTTGTCGACTTTCTAGAAGAAAAGGTCAACGAAAAAGAAGAAAAACATGCAGAACTCGAGTTTCTGTTAAAACGCATCAGCGAATTTAGACAAGCAGATATTTTGGATAACAATGCCTAAACTGTCCTTAAAAACGCCCAGGCCTGGTCAGATTTCAACCGTATCACCATGAAAAAATTTGGGCTATCCATTTCACTGACTAAACGACAACGTCGTTTATTTCACGGTAGCCTTTTGGCATTTACTGCCGGGATTTTGGTTTCAGCCATCTTTTTGCTCGGCGGCTTCAATACCCTAGAGTGGCAAATAGATGACGCCAAAACCAAACTCCTGCGGGGTGAAGCCACCGCCAACCCGGACATAGTGGTATTACTGGTCGATGAGGCCTCGCTATCCACCTTAGAACCCATTGTCGGGCGTTGGCCTTGGCCAAGATCTGTTTGGGCAGATGTCCTGGAATTTATGACTATGGGGGGTGCCCAAAGTGTTGCATTCGATATTCTCTTTACTGAACGCGCTCTTTTAGAAAACAAAAACCAATCAGAACATGACTTGGCCTTTATTGAGTCAACAGCCGAATCGGGTATTGCCATTCACGCCATTCAATTATTACACGACCCATCCAACCCCCTCCCAAATCGACCCTTACCGGATATTTTTAAAAGCAAATTTGCCATCCCCAATATCACTAACCTCAAACAAAGCCAAAACAATACACGTTATATTCCCTTTCCCGGTCTGTATAAAAACGCTCGACATGTCGGCGTGGTCGAGTTTTCCCCGGACAGTGATGGTGTCTATCGCCGCACCCGTTTATTCCGAGATTTCTTAGGCGACTTTTACCCGGTTTTATCAGTCGCGCCGTTAATTGACCCGCTCAAAATTGATACCGTCGAACAAACAAGTAATCCACCCATGCTAAAATTTGGGGGCTTAAAGATCCCATTAGACCGACAAGGATTTTATGAAGTCAATTTCTATAAGGACTTCACGACCTACTCCATTGGGAGTGTTTTAGCCTCTATTGATGAACTACGCAAAGGTAATTTAGAAGCACTTTATACTGACCCTCGCCTGCTTAACCCGGAAAAGTTCAGCAATAAAATTGTTTTTATTGGCACCAGTGCCGTCGGCTTAGAAGATATGAAAACCACCCCGCTAGAAAGCCGTTGGCCAGGGGTCTTTTTGCATGCCTCCATTACCAGTAATTTATTAAATAAAGACTTTGTTTACCAAGTACCCGCTTACTGGGTTGTCATACTCGTATTTTTTCTGGCGCTATTAACCATGCGTCTGGCAATTTTTCAAGATGCAATCCTGCTACAAACCATCTACCCATTCTTATTGGCCAGTATCATTGTCATCTTGGGCATTTGGGCGCAAGCCAATTTTGCTCAAAACTGGGATTTAGCGCCCTTATTAGCAAGCATTCTAACAACCTGGTTAATGATCAGTGGCTATCTCTCCGCGACGGAAGGTCGTGAAAAACGTCGGGTTCGCAATATGCTTTCACAATACGTTTCACCCTCTGCATTAAATATGGTACTCGACAATTACCAAGATCAAATCCAAGCAGAAGTGGGCAAAGAAGAACAAATGACCGTGGTGTTTTCTGACATTCGCGGCTTTACCACGCTATCGGAATCCTTATCACCGGGTGAAGTCGTGACCCTACTGAATATCCATCTGGATGCCATGACCCAAGTCACCTTCGACTTCAAAGGCACTATGGATAAATTTATCGGCGATGCCACTATGGCATTTTGGGGCGCCCCTTTGCCCGACCCACAGCACGCATTACATGCGACTCGAGCGATGATTCACATGACTCGAAAAGTCAATAAGGTTAATCAAGCGCTAACTGAAAGGGGTTTACCGACGATTAAAATTGGGGTTGGCGGCAATACGGGTTCGGTCATTTTAGGCAATATAGGCTCCAGTCAAAAACTGGATTACACCGTTATCGGTGATGCAGTTAATTTAGGCTCGCGCTTAGAAGGCTTAACCAAACAATATGGTTTAAAAATGCTCATTTCTGAATTTACCCAAGCGGAAATTCACCAACAAATTCCCTGCGCACTCATTGATCAAGTGAAGGTAAAAGGAAAAAATAAACCCGTTAAAATTTACTTGCCGTTAGCGGATCTTGATGATCCCGATTTAGAAGAAGCTTTTAAGCTGGTTGAGATTTGCCATCAAGCTTTTGATGCCTATCATGCTAAGGATTTTCTGCATGCAAACCAAATTTTTCAACAATTGCCTGATGATCCATTTGTACACTTTAAAGCCCTTTACGATCAACGCTGCCAAGCCTATCTTAAAACCCCACCGCCAGAAAACTGGGACGGTGTCTTTACCTTAACCACCAAATAACCGACTCTGAAACGAATGCAGCCATCCAAACTAGACCAAAAGCATCAACGCAAAGGCGAGCTATACTCGCTTGCGCTATCTATCATTGAAGCGCATTTTCCAATTTTTGCATTTTTTAGTGTTTCCGCCTTAGGGGGGCTGCATGCTTATTTTTATAGCCTGGTGATTGCCGCAATTTTATTGATTGCTTGGTGTTCCATTCGGCAAAAGTTCTCTGAACTTAAACGAACCCATGCCTATAAAAATCTGGCACTGACCAGCTTGTTTATCACCAGCCTGTTTAGCTTGATTTTTTTAGCGTTACAAACCACTTCACCCAGTCATGTTGCCATCATATTATTCTTACAAGTGTTATTTAGTTATTTATTTTTGGGCCGTAAACCCGGAGAAAAATTAGATCGAACCCATCTTATTGGGGTGATTTTAATGACTTTTGGGGCACTGGTGATCTTGTTTCCAAATCAATTTACGCTTAAGCTTGGCGATGGCTTAGCGTTATTAGCCGCAGTCATTGCCCCTTTTGCTAACTTATTTCAAAAACGCGCAAGAGCCGATGTTTCTAGCGAAACTATCTTAATGGTTCGCAGTATTATTGCATTGCCATTTTTATATCTTTTAGCGAAAATATTTGAAGTCGATCCCGGTTGGTCTGAAATTAAAGCCCAAGCGGTTTGGCTATTGTTAACCGGTGGGCTGGTTTTTGTGGTCTCTAAAATATTCTGGGTGGAAGCATTACACCGCCTCCCCATTACCAAAGTCACCGCACTGTTTGCTTTCTCACCCCTGCTGACACTGGGGTTGGTGTATTTCTATTTAGATACGCCCCCCACTTGGGTACAGATACTGGGCGCAATTCCCATTGTCATAGGCAGTATCTTTATTACACAAAAAGCCTCAAGGAATCTATGATGACAACCCCCTTTACCCTATCGTTATTCAAAACCCTGAGGGTGATCAGCCTACTGCTCAGCCCACTGCTATTAGGCAGCTGTAGTAGCATTCAAGTGAGCCAGGATTATGATGCGACAGCGCATTTTAACGACATTAAGACGGTTCAGTGGCTTGATGACGCCGATCAAGTTGAGCCAAAGGCCGCGACGTTTGCTGCCAAAAACCCACTGATTGCTAAGCGCATTCACCAGGCGATTACCATTGAGCTGCCCCAGAAAGGCATCACGTTTGTCGACCAAAATCCTACCGGCTATGTTACGTATCATCTTGAAACCTTCTCAAAAAAACGTGGAAGCCAAGTCACAACATCTTTTGGCTTTGGGAGTTTTGGTCGTTATGGCGGATTTGGTTTTCAGACATACCCGGATGGCGATTATTATGACCAAGAAAAATTGGTGATTGATTTATTCAATGCTGAGAAAAAACTGATTTGGCGCGGCATCAGCACTCGCTATATTGAAGAACACTTGGCGCCCGAAGAACTGACCCAAAGGATTCAAGAGGGGGTTAAAAAGTTGTTAGAACAATATCCACCCAATGCCGCCAAGCCTTAAAAGGCTTGGCAGTTGTGCAGCTTAGCCATCTTGCTGTTCTGCTAAATAGGATTCGTAGTCGCCCCGATAGATTTCAACCCCATCCGAGGTCATAATCAGTAGCTGTGACGCTAACGAAGACACAAACTCCCGGTCATGCGATACGAAAATGACCGTGCCTTCATAGGCTTCTAAAGCCTGATTTAAAGATTCAATAGATTCCATATCCAAGTGATTGGTCGGTTCATCCATGACTAAAATATTGGGTTTTTGCAGCATCAGCTTACCAAACAGCATACGTCCTTGCTCACCACCGGAAAGCACTTTGACCGATTTATTAATGTCTTTTTGGGAAAATAACATTTTCCCTAAAATACCGCGAACCACCTGTTCATCGTCAGTTGACGCTTTCCATTGACTCATCCAATCAAGCAAAGTCAGGTTTTCTGCAAACTCATGCGCATGATCCTGAGCATAATATCCAATATCGGTATTTTCAGACCATTTGACCTTGCCTGAATTCACCTCTATATCCCCTACAAGGGCTTTTAATAAGGTGGT
The DNA here is from genome assembly GCA_002779995.1 of Piscirickettsiaceae bacterium CG07_land_8_20_14_0_80_44_28. GTDB lineage: Bacteria > Pseudomonadota > Gammaproteobacteria > Thiomicrospirales > Thiomicrospiraceae > Hydrogenovibrio. The sequence continues at coordinate 41,153 of PEWX01000107.1, read as the reverse complement.
TTTACCAATCCCATTGGGGCCTAAGACGGCCAATTTCTCACCCGCTTCTAGCATAAAATTAAGGTCTTTAAAAACCGTCAGTTCATCATAGGATTTACTTAAGTTTTTAACTTCCAAGGCAAGGCGAAACAGTTTCTTATCTTGTTCAAAACGAATGAACGGATTCACACGGCTAGAGGGCTTCACTTCAGTTAGCTCAATTTTATCAATTTGTTTCTGACGCGACGTGGCTTGCTTTGCCTTAGATGCGTTTGCAGAAAAACGACTGACAAAACTTTTTAGCTCATTAATTTGGGCTTTTTTCTTAGCATTATCGGCCAACAATTGCTCTCTTGCTTGGGTCGCTGCAAACATATATTCATCATAATTTCCGGGATAAACACGCAATTCACCATAATCCAAATCGGCCATATGGGTGCACACTGCATTTAGAAAATGGCGATCATGGGAAATAATAATCATCGTACTTTTTCGTTCATTTAACACCCCTTCCAACCATCGAATGGTGTTGATATCTAAGTTGTTGGTCGGTTCATCTAACAACAAAATATCCGGATCCGCAAACAGCGCTTGTGCTAACAACACCCGTAACTTCCAGCCGGGCGCAATTTCAGACATTAACCCAAAATGTTGTTCTACGGGAATCTCTAATCCCAACAACAATTCACCTGCTCGAGATTCTGCTGTATAGCCATCCATTTCACCAAAAGCGATTTCTAAATCAGCGACTTTTAAGCCATCTTCTTCACGCATTTCCGCTAGACCATAAATCCGATCACGCTCTTGTTTAATCTCCCAAAGCGCTGAATCGCCCATAATCACCGTATCGACAACGGAATACCCTTCATAGGCAAACTGATCCTGCTTTAGCTTCCCTAACTTGTCATCAGGGTCTAACATCACTTGGCCAGCAGTGGGTTCCAAGTCACCTCCGAGAATTTTCATAAATGTCGACTTACCACAACCATTGGCACCAATCAGTCCGTAACGGTTACCGTCACCAAACTTAATATTTATATTTTCAAAAAGCGGCTTCTCGCCAAATTGCATGGTAATATTTGCGGTAGAAATCAAAACAAAATCCTTAAATAGTCAGTGGCTTTGACATAAAGAGACCTTTGCATGAGTGGGACGCGAAAGAAAATATGGGAAATTTTAACCCTTTTTATTCGTGTAGCCATCTCGTGCAAAGGTCTCATAAAATAGTTTTAGCATATGTCAGCCGAAGAAGAGAGCGCTATTGTGGCATAAATTTACCCAAAAAACAGCCAGGCCTGGGTTATTTTTAACTCAATACCACCATCAAAACAAAGGATTGAACCATGCTGAATGTGGCTTTTTTTAGTACCACTAAAACTGACAAGCAACTTTTTGAATCCGTACCTTGCCCGCCCCGCATTAAGCTGACGTTTTTTGAGGTGCATCTGACTGAGAAAACAGCCCCTTTGACACAAGGCTTTGACGCTGTTTGTGTGTTTGTTAATGATCAACTCAATCACACTGTCGTGGCTCAAATCGCACGACTGGGGGTGAAGCTGATTACCTTGCGTTGCGCAGGGTTCAATAATATTGACCATCATGCGGTCAAAGAATTTGGACTCACGGTTTTAAGAGTTCCGGCCTATTCTCCTATGGCGGTGGCAGAACATGCACTGGCATTAATGATGAGTTTAAACCGCAAGACCTACCGAGCCTATAACCGCATTCGAGACAGCAACTTTACCTTAGAAGGTTTGCTCGGATTTGATATGTTCAATAAAACTGCGGGTATTATTGGTACCGGCCGTATTGGCCAAGAAATGGCCAGAATTTTATCCGGCATTGGCCTTAAGGTCTTAGCCTATGATCCTTTCCCTAATACTGCCATTGCACCCTATGCCGATTATGTTAGCCTAGACACGCTTTATCAACACAGTGATATTATCAGCTTACATGTGCCGTTATTAGCCGACACCCATCATCTAATCAATGCAGAAGCCATCGCTAAGATGAAGCGTGGTGTGATGTTGATCAATACCAGTCGAGGTGCATTAACCGATGCGCAAGCCTTAATTAATGGTTTGAAAACGAGCCATATTGGTTATTTAGGCATAGATGTTTATGAACAAGAAGAACACTTGTTTTTTGAAGACCATTCTGAAGAAATAATTCAAGATGATATCTTTGAACGGCTGGTGACCTTCCCCAATGTTTTGATTACCGCACATCAGGCCTTTTTTACCCAAGAAGCCTTGAACCAAATTGCCGCAACGACCCTGAAAAACCTAACAGATTTTGAACAGGGTAAATTACCACGCGAGAATTGTGTGCAGTGTTAACCCCTTTTTTTCCGGCATAAAAAAACCCCAAAACAGCAAGAATTGTTTTGGGGTGACGATGTAAAGACGAATCGCTAAGCGAACTTGCTTTTAAATCACTTCACTTAACAGTGCATTCATCCGTTTAATAAACTCAGCCGGATTTTCCAAAGAATCTCCTTCTGCCAATTGTGCTTGTTCCAATAAAAAGAGCGACCATTCTTTTAATTTGGTGTCGTCAGATAAGCTATCCAGCTTTTTCACCAAACTATGCTCCGGATTCAACTCTAAAATCGGTTTTTGCTTTGGCATGGTTTGCCCCATTTGTTCCATCATCCGTGCCATATGAGCAGACATATCGCCATCAGCAGACACCACACAGGCTGGAGAGTCGGTTAGACGGTGGGTGATTTTGACATCTGAAACCTGATTTTCCAATGTTTTTTTCACTTTCTCCGTTAAGGCTTCACGCGCCTTTTTGTCTTCTTCGCTCAACGCTTTCTCGGCTTCTTCTTCAAACTCTTTTAAGTCTGCTGCCGTCACCGACTTCAATGGCTTACCCTCAAATTCCGTTAAGTGTGAGACCAACCACTCATCAATCCGATCCGTTAATAATAAGACTTCAATGCCCTTTTTACGGAACATTTCTAAATGCGGACTGCCTTTCGCAGCAGCATAAGTATCCGCAGTAATATAGTAAATAGCCTCTTGATCTTCTGTCATACGATCTACATAATTTTGTAGACTAACACGCTGTTCAGCCGTTGAAGATTCATGGGTGGTTGAGAAGCGTAACAAATTAGCAATTTTATCTTTATTCGCAAAATCCTCAATCAGGCCTTCTTTCAACACATTACCAAATTGATCCCAAAAAGTATCATAATCACTACTATCGTCTGCTTTAGCCAGTTTCGTTAATTGATCGAGAACCCGCTTAACCGACGCAGAGCGGATTTTATCAACCACGCGGTTGCTTTGTAAAATCTCACGCGAAACATTAAGCGGTAGATCATTAGAATCAATCACCCCTCGGACAAACCGTAAATAGGTCGGCATCAAATGCTCAGCATCATCCATAATAAAGACACGCTTCACATAAAGCTTAAGCCCATAACGACGATCACGATCATATAAATCAAATGGCGCTTTTTTAGGAATGTATAGCAATGAGGTATATTCAAGCGTGCCTTCAACTTTGTTGTGAATGTGTGCTAAAGGCGCTTCAAAATCATGTGACAAAGTTTGATAAAAATTGTTGTAGTCTTCATCTGACAGCTCAGATTTTGGTTGTGTCCATAACGCAGTGGCTTTGTTGACCTGTTCAAGTGTCTTTTCTTCGGTTTCCTTACCGTCTTCATCCATTTTGGCTTGCCACATTTTAATTGGGAAATTAATGTGATCCGAATAGGTCGTGATAATATTTTTTAAACGATAGTCATTTAAAAACTCATCCATGTCTTCTTTCAGATGCAAAACAATCTCTGTCCCTTTGGTGTCTTTTTCAACCGTTTCAAGTGTATATTCACCTTCACCTGTCGATACCCAACGGGTTGCTGATGCTTTATCATCCCCGGCTTTACGAGTCGTTAAGGTCACCTTATCCGCTACGATAAAAGAGGAATAAAACCCAACACCAAATTGGCCGATCAAATGACTATCCTTGGCCTGATCACCTGTCATATTCTCTAAGAACTTCTTGGTGCCTGAGTTGGCAATGGTGCCAATATTTTCAACCACTTCGTCGCGTGTCATACCAATTCCATTATCGGAAATGCTAATGGTTTTGGCCTCTTTGTCAAAGCCGACAACAATCGCCAATTCGGATTCGCCTTCTGATAAGGCATCGTTAGAAACGGCTTCAAAACGTAACTTATCAAGGGCATCGGAGGCATTAGACACCAGCTCTCTTAAAAAGATTTCTTTATTGCTATAAAGGGCATGAATCATTAATTTAAGCAACTGATTCACTTCAGTTTGAAAAGCATGGGTTTCGGTATGACTCATTTGGACTCTTACTCCTTAATTTCAAATAAATAGTGGCCAGGATTCATCAAGGGCTGGCAAAACCAACGCCGTACAACAATTCCTAAGCCAAAAGGTTAATCATTTTGAGATGGCAGGTTAATAAGGTCAGTTCATTTTTTTTCAAGCCTATTGATGATTTTCTTTGACCGGAAAATAAAAAAGCCCCCATAAAGAGAGCTTTTTAAGAGAAGAAACTTCACGCTTTTATGGTGCAACAACCTCTTGTAATGCATCGATAATTTCATCTGGCGCATCCGCAATGGACATAAAGCTCCCTGACCCCATCATAGACAAGCTAGGCCAGTTAATGGCAATTCGGAATTTTGCGTTCAAAGCAATGACTTCATTGTCGGTTACTAACAGCTCATAGGGTAAATGTGCCGCGTGCGACAAACCCGTTTGATCAATTTGATGCAAAATATTGGCATCTTTTGGGGCGCCTTGACTAAACGCCACACCGAAAACCGTTTCGTTTTTACCGGGTAGATCAATCCGATATACTTTTGAGACGCCACCCTTTTTAGCTGCCAACCCAGCCTCCACCGCTTTGAGCGCTGCATCATAACTTTCGTACTCTGCCAATTCGTCAATATCATCGAAATATGGCATTAAGAATTTATAGTGATATTCACGTAATGCTTCAGCGGATAAAGCCGTTTCTGAACCAAAAGTTTTGCTATACCCTAAGGTTTTTTCGATACGCTGCTGGATTGGCGAAATATCTCCACTCATACGATAGACATTCCATAAATAGGTTGGATTGGTGTAAGACACTTCTGTTTGTCCGGAACGACTCACGATAGAAACTCTAAGCATGGCGCCAAAACCACCCAGGTTAGATTTGCTCGCCAGTTGTTTAAGGTCTTTATGCGTCACCACAATAACTTGAGTCTCAATATTCGGTTGATAACGACCAACCACCTCAAAGCCATGAGTTTGTAAACTGGCTTGAATTTCATTAGTAACTTCTGAAACGGATGCTTGTGAAACCGAGCCCAAAATAAAAGGTTTGTAGTCTGCAGCCATTGCAATTGAGCTGATTAAAGCTAAAGAAGCCACCGTTATCCAACGAGAAAACTTGAAGATCATATCATTCATTACCATTATTTAATTGTAAGAGGCTTTATCATCATCAATTTTTCTTTAAATGAAAAATTCATTTTTTTTATGCTCAAATCAAAAATATCAAGCTTTGCCTTTTTAGGCGGTTTTAACCCAAAAAAACGCCTGAAAAGGCGTTTTATCTAAATCCTGAAAAAAGCTTTTGTCATTTAAAAGAATTCAATTTCCTCTTCTTCAGTTTCCTCAGAATTCATCCTTTCTCGCATTCTGATTTTCATTAACTCGATAGCGTCTTTTGCAGGCATCTTTTCGTCAAAAATTAATTCAAATAATTCTTCTTCTTCTCGCATCGTTGTGCCTTTTCGAACTTCCGACTTAAAGGTCTCCCATTGCGCTTCATCCTGAGCATGCATTTCATGAGAGACAATCTCAGAAAGACCCGATAAACCATAGGACACATGATTAAGGCGCTGGCTTAATTTATCGTAGAATTGAAAGGCAATAATGGCTTGTTGCATTTTTTTTGCCAAGTCATCCGTTTGCATTAATAAAGATTGATTGTGTTCTTCAATCCCTTCCACACCATTTGACATTTCAGCTATCTTTCGACTTGAAACTTCTATATCTTCAATGTGCTTTGACATAAACTCGAATGAATCAATTAAGGTATTGACCGAATTATCACCATCGGTAATTGTCAATTCAATTTGAGCAACTGACAAATTTAAAACCATAATGGTTTCTTGAACTTCTTTAGCACCTAAAGCAAATGACATAAATCCCTCAAATAGAATGGGTTAATAATGAGCTATATTTTAAGCTGCATGAGAATGCAAGCCACCACCTTTATGGCTGGCGAGCGTTTCCATGACATCTAAAATAAGAGAAACTGTACCATCTCCCAGAATGGTCGCACCGGCAACCCCACTGATTTTCATAAAGTTGTTTTCTAAGCTTTTGATAACCACTTGTTGCTGTCCAAGCAAATCATCAACAAAAATACCGGCACGTTTTCCACCTTCTTCGACCACAACCAATAAACCTTCGGCCAAATCGGTACGGGCATTTTTTATACCCATTTTCTGGTGTAAGCGAATCACCGGAATATAGCTATTGCGCAATTTATACAGTTCTGTTTGACCGGCAATTCCTTTGATTAGAGACTTATCTACCTGAATAGATTCTACAATTGACACGAGCGGAAAAACATAGGTTTCAGCGCCAACTTTTGCAAGCTGTCCATCCAAAATCGCTAACGTCAACGGCAAGCGGATGGTAAACACACTGCCAACACCAATTTCAGTTTTCACTTCAACCGAACCGCCAAGACCTCTAATATTTCGACGAACAACATCCATCCCAACGCCACGACCGGAAACATCACTCACGACTTCGGCAGTTGAAAAACCAGGGTTAAATATCAGGTCAACAATCTCTTCTTCCGTGAGGTTGTGATCCGGTTCAATCACCCCTTTTTCGATCGCTTTCTGTTCAATTCTGGCCGCATCAATGCCCGCGCCATCATCGGTAATCTGAATAAGGATGTTGCCCCCTTGGTGGAAAGCCGCCATTTTGACTGTCCCCGTTTCCGACTTCCCGGCGGCTAAGCGCACGTCTGGAGATTCGACACCATGATCAATGGAATTGCGAACAATATGAACCAAAGGATCCGTCAAGGCTTCTAACATGGTTTTATCCAACTCAGTGTTTTCACCTTCCATCACCAACTCAATAGATTTACCCAGTTTCTGACTGACATCATGGACAATTCTTGGCATACGATTAAACGCAAAACTTACCGGCAACATTCGGATATTCATAACACTTTCTTGTAAGTCCCGCGTGTGCCTTTCAAGGTGCGTTAATCCTTCTTTTAGCTTATCCACCCAATCAACCGAATTTGCGCCTTGATCAGCCTGTTCCGCTTGGTCTCCAAATTGACTCAGCATCGATTGCGTAATAACCAATTCTCCGACTAAATTAACCAATTGATCAATTTTACTTAAATCAACGCGAATCGAACTATCTTGTTTCGGTGCGTGTTTTTGAGGTGCTTTTGCCGCTGCTTTCGGTGCAGGTTTTGCAGGCGGTTTTGACTCGTTTACTTGCGGCTGTGGCACGGCTTTCGGAATCTCTGTCACCGCTTCTGCTGTTGGCTGGCTCGACCCACCGGTAATGCTAACTTGAGCACCATCGCCATCAATCCATTCAAAGACTTCTCTTACATCTTCTTCAGCAATACCGTCACCGGTTAACGTCATCTGCCACTTTAAATAGAGGTTTTCCGGGTTTAAGGAATCCATATCGGGAAGATCCGTATCATCAACAACAACCGTTAGATCTCCCAGCCCTTCTAATTCACGGAAAATTCGAATGGGCTCATTACCGGTTTGTAACAAGTCTGGCTCTGGTATAACTTCAATTTTCCATTCACCACTGCCACCGGCTTGATTGCTAGGACTATTGTCAACGCTGTCATCTGAGCTTGCCGCCGCCTCACTCCCACCGTTTAAGATACGTTCCATATCGGCCTGTACTTCAGCGGCCTTCGCTTCATCAATCTCTTCATGATTTTGAAGACGGGTCATCATGTCTCTCAACACATCTACCGCTTGAAGCATCGTATCGGTTGCTTCTTGCGTCACATTCCGACGACCATCACGCATTTCATCTAATAGGGTTTCTAATACATGGGTAAAGTCAATAATCTCATTAAACCCAAAAGTCCCGCTGCCACCTTTAATTGAGTGTGCTGCACGAAAAATCTCATTAATTTTGTCAGTATCTGGCGTACCAGGCTCTAAATCAAGAAGTCCGGCTTCCATTATGTCTAACCCTTCAAAGCTCTCTTCAAGATAGGTTTGGCGAAAAGTTTCCATCATGTCCATAATTCGATCCTCAAAAAAGTTCTACGTCGCCTTCAACAGGCTTCGATCCAATATTGTTAATGTAACGGTTTTCTTCATCTGCCAATGATTGGTTATGCATCGCATTTAAGCGTCTTACTCGAACACGCCCTGAATTGGGGTAATATAAGATTTTTCTTGGGTACACATCACCGATATCCTGAGAAACAATTTTAAAACCTTCAGTGTAGATATAGTCAAATGCAAAGCCGATATTGTACCAACCAATATTGGTACTAGAGCTCATAATTCGACCGCCCCCAAACAACTTAAATTCAAGGCGATCACGTTTTGCACCCGCCGACAACAAAGCGTTAACTAAATTCTCCATTGCATAGTTACCATAACGATTGGCATCGGATAGTTCTGATGCCCCCACAGCATTTTTATCCATGGGGAGCATAAAGTGATTCATACCGCCAACCCCCGTAACCGGATCTCTACCACAAGCAGAAATACAGGAACCTAACACCGTCTCAATTCTTTCATTGGTACTGGTAACATAAAATTCTCCCGGCAATATTTTATAGGTCGTAATCCCTTCTGCTGGATCCACACTTTTTTGCATATTTTTATAATAGCCTAAATATTAAAACTTAAAGGTTTAAAACTGAATCACTTAATTGCGTTGCCCATGCTAATGTAGCCCGTTAACAACAACTGCTATTTTTGCACTTTTTAATTAGGAAATAATAGTCGCATTTATTACACCCTGTGGCAAGTATTTGTTTAAAACTTGCGCCATAACAACCCTAACAATCTTTTGCCGTTACGTTGGCTAAAACTTGGTCTTTTTTCCGAGATCGCTTTTGTTTAAAAAAGCTTTTCAATTGCGCGCTTGCATCTGCTTCTAACACACCAAATTCAACTTCAATATGATGATTTAGTCGTGCATCTTGAGTCAAATTAAAAACCGAGCCGGCTGAACCCGTTCTGGGATCTTTGGTGGCGACAACCAAGCGCTTAATACGAGCATGAACCATGGCACTGGCACACATCGGACAAGGCTCCAACGTCACATATAGGGTCAAATCTCCTAGTCGATAATTTTGCAAGACTTGACCCGCAGCCCTGAGCGCGACAATTTCAGCATGCGCGGTTGGATCATAATTTTGAATGGTTTGATTCCAACCTTCCGCGACCCTATTCCCATTTTCGACAATCACCGCACCAACCGGCACCTCTCCTTCAGATTCCGCTTTTTGTGCCAATCGATAGGCATATTGCATCCAAAACAAATCTTGTTCGGCTTGGGTTAATGCTTTTGAACTGTTGACCAGCATTCTAGGCAACCTTTAGCTAGAAGCCACAAGCTATTCCCACTCGATCGTGGCAGGGGGTTTACTGGAAATATCATAGGTCACCCGAGTAATTCGAGGAATTTCATTAATAATACGATTTGAGACCTTTTCCAAGAAATCGTAAGGTAAGTGCGCCCAACGCGCTGTCATAAAATCAATGGTTTCAACGGCTCTTAAAGCCACCACATAATCATAACGACGAGCGTCCCCCACCACGCCGACCGATTTGACCGGTAAAAATACGCTAAAGGCTTGTGACGTTTTATCATACAAATCCGCTGCCCTGAGTTCTTCGATAAAAATATGATCCGCTAAACGCAATATGTCGGCATATTCCTTTTTAACTTCGCCTAAAATCCTAACGCCTAATCCAGGTCCCGGGAAAGGATGACGATATACCATCTCAGAAGGCAAGCCAAGCGCGACACCTAGCTTACGGACTTCATCTTTAAAGAGTTCACGCAAAGGCTCCAACAAACTTAACTTCATTTCTTCTGGTAATCCGCCAACATTATGATGGGATTTAATCACCTTCGCCTTGCCCGTTTTAGCCCCAGCGGATTCAATCACGTCTGGATAGATCGTACCCTGTGCAAGCCATTTAACATTGGTCAACTTTGACGCCTCTTCATCAAAGACTTCAATAAAGGCATGACCAATAATTTTACGTTTTATTTCAGGATCCGCTTCGCCTTTAAGGGCATCCATAAACGTTTGTTCGGCATCCACTCGAATGACTTTTATACCCATATTTTCGGCAAACATAGCCATAACCTGCTCGCCTTCCTGGTGACGTAACAGACCGTGATCGACAAATACACACGTCAACTGAGCGCCAATCGCTTTATGCAATAAGGCGGCCACCACTGAAGAATCCACGCCTCCGGACAAGCCCAACAAAACATCATCAGTGCCGACCTGTTGCTGTATCCGCGCGACACTATCTTCAATAATATTTTGCGTTGTCCAAAGTTTTTCACAGCCACAAATATCAACCACAAATCGTTCAATCATGCGTTGACCTTGAGTTGTATGGGTCACTTCCGGGTGAAATTGAATGCCATAAAACTGTTTTTCTTCATTGGCCATGCCTGCAATTGGGCAATTGGGCGTAGAAGCCATTAACTTAAACCCGGTCGGCAACTGTTCAACACGATCGCCATGAGACATCCAAACATCCAGCATACCAAACCCTTCCGGGGTCACATGATCTTCAATCTCATTTAAAAATTGTGTGTGCCCATGGGCGCGGACTTGCGCATAACCATATTCATGCTCTGAAGCATTAACGACCTTGCCCCCCAATTGTGCTGCCATCGTCTGCATACCATAGCAAATACCTAGAATAGGCACCCCCAGGTCAAACAAAGCTGCAGGCGCAACCGGTGCACCCTCTCCTGTCGCTGTCTCTGGCCCGCCAGACAAAATCACCCCTCTGGCACCAAACGCAATCAGTTCATTGACATCAGCATCCCAAGGCTCAACCTCGCAATATACGCCAATTTCTCGGATACGACGCGCGATTAACTGAGTGTATTGAGAACCAAAATCTAAAATTAAAATACGATGTTCATGAATATTCGGGTGTGACATAAATACTTCCAAAAAGAGGTCAATTAAGGCGACCCAAAATGCCTGATTTTCACCAGGCCTGGGCAAAATTTAGGGTTTATTTAAAAAAGCACATCCATTATGCTTTTCGGTTGGCTATACGCGGTAGTTCGGAGCTTCCTTGGTAATTTGCACATCATGGACATGGCTCTCAGCCATCCCTGCACCCGTTACCCTCACAAACTGAGGCTTGGACGTAAACTCAACCATATCCTTACAGCCGGTATACCCCATGCTCGATCGAATACCACCAACCAATTGGTGAATAATGGGCGCCAAAGGGCCTTTATAGGCGACTCGACCTTCAATTCCCTCAGGAACAAGCTTGTCGGCAGCATTAGAAGATTGAAAATATCGATCAGAAGAACCTTGCTTTTGTGACATCGCGCCTAAAGAGCCCATACCTCGGTAAGACTTATAGGCTCGCCCTTGATAATACTCAACCTCACCGGGAGATTCCTCTGTACCGGCAAACATACTGCCTAACATGACGGATGAAGCTCCGGAAACCAAGGCTTTGGCAACATCTCCTGAAAAGCGGATTCCACCGTCGGCAATAATAGGCACCCCACTTCCAGCTAAGGCTTTGGCAACGTTCGATACAGCGGTTAGCTGAGGAACACCGACTCCGGAAACAATACGTGTTGTACAAATTGATCCGGGGCCAATCCCGACTTTTACCGCATCTGCACCCATTGCGACCAAATCAAGTGCCGCTTCTGCAGTGGCGATATTCCCACCCACCACATCTATTTGCGGATAGGTTTCCTTGACCCATTTCACCTTATCCAACACCCCTTGAGAATGACCGTGTGCCGTATCAACAATAATAATATCCACACCAGCCTTCACCAAAGCAGCCACACGATCAAAAGTTTCCGGTCCTGTTCCGACCGCTGCGCCCACTCGCAAACGGCCATTTGAATCTTTTGATGCAAAAGGATGTTCAGAAGACTTTTCCATGTCTTTAACCGTAATCATGCCTTTTAATTTAAAGGCCTCATCCACCACTAGCAAGCGCTCCAAGCGGTGTTCATGTAACAATTCTAAAACTTCATCACGTTTTACTTTCTCTTTAACGGTGACCAAACGATCTTTAGGGGTCATGATCTGTGATACCGGCTGAGATAAATCCACTAAATATCTTAGATCGCGACTGGTAACAATGCCAACCAACTCATCGCCATCCATAACCGGCGCAGAGGAAACACGATGTTGTTTGGTTTTATCCAACACATCCTGAACTTTATCGTTGATCGACACGGTAATGGGATCCAAGATGACCCCATGCTCATATTTTTTAACTTTGGTGACCACATGCGCTTGTTCTTCGATGGTCATATTTTTATGCACAATCCCAATGCCGCCTTCCTGAGCCATTGAAATAGCCAACCGAGCTTCTGTAACCGTATCCATGGCAGCAGAAACGAACGGAATGTTTAATTCTATATTCCGACTTAGACGTGTTTTTAACGACACCTCAGAAGGTAAAACATTAGAGTGAGCCGGCACTAACAAAACGTCGTCAAATGTTAAAGCTTCCTGCAAGATGCGCATACTGGTAATCCTTTATTTAATTTTATAGGTCAATTAGAATTTTTTGCTCGTTTAAGCCAATTTAAGCCAAACAACAATAAAAAATCTTTTTTAATTTATTTTCAACTAGTTAGATATATCTTTTACTAAAAATACTTGCCAAAATGGGCTTTTTAACAGATTAGTGTACATTATAAGGATTGACAGCGCCTGGGTAAACTTAATAACTTATACATTCCACTGAATATTGAACAGCAAACTGCCAAAAGCGGTATTTTTGTTTTTTATTCTGTATCGGTTAGAATTAGAGATTGAGCTATACACTTAAAAATACAGCTTCAACTTTATCCTTGGAGGATTATGCAATATGAAAAATTTACTCGTTATCACTGCCGTTGCGGCAACCCTGTCTATGTCGGCTTGCGCCAACAACGCACCCGTTAAAACGTCTGCTTATGATACAACGGTTTCTGAAGCCATGAAGATTCATGCATCAGCAAAAAGCCATCACCATGTTTTCAAGCAAAAGAAAATGAAACAACCTTATGTTGAACATCACTTAGCGTTAGCAAAAGAAGCTAAAACCAAAAAAGACGATAAAACCGCCATGTTCCATGCCCAAAAAGCGCTTAAAATTGCCAAAGCCGAAATGGCTCAGTATGAAGCAGGAAAAGATTTCAAACCAGGCTGGATTAAATAACCCCCACGCGCTTATAAAACCGCCAGGCCTGGCGGTTTTATTTGCCTTTTAAGTATTGTTCATCAGTAAAACAACTCACCCACTGAGGTTTCATAATTACCAAAGCCAACACCAATACACCATTCACAAAGCCCTCTGGAATGGCAATCAAAGGAATATAGGGAATAAAAGATCTCTCTAATACCTCAATTTCATAAAGCCCACTTTGAGACATAATAATCGCCGCAACAGCAGAGGCAGCAATCACACTTAAACTGGATGCCAGAAAACCATTTAATAAAATAAAAACAAAGAAGTTACGATCTAAAGCACGATAAGACCAAACCGCAATCCCCCAAACAATCAACACAGGAATAACATCCATCACCAGTGCGTTTAAGCCAAAAGCCATCCAGCCGGCATTTCCCATAACAGTCACCCCCACCAGCGCTAAACTTAATGACATCAAAGCAAATTGAGCACCAAACATTAAAGTCACTAAGGCGGCTAATAGCAAATGAAAGCTCAATCCCGGGCCAATCGAAGCCACAGAATTCCATGTCAGAAATACGATCACTGAGGTTCCTAAGAAGACGTGCTGTGAAGCCTTATCTTTAATCTTATACCAAGGTGCCGTTTTCAATGCCCATATGAGTACAGGCAGATAAAAAGCAAAACCAAACAATATCCATGGCCAAGTTAATCCATTATCGTGCAAATTCATAATTTTCTCTAAATACTCTAATGACTATCGGGTTGCTCGAATACCCCTTTCAACAACCGCTTTATCCCAAAGGACTTCAGATTATATTAACCGAAAAAAACACGCCAGATCGATTATCATTTGTTTTTTAAAAGAAAGAAACAGACCCATGCTTGCGATAAAAATATTATTTGCCTTCCTTTATGATTTGTTGCTTTTACTGGCCGTATGGTTTGTCAGCGCCATCCCTTTTGTCCTTTGGCAAGGCGCTGGTTTTGAGCAAAACCCTGTCAAATTACTGGCCTTTCAGACCTATTTACTCACAATTAGCTACTTTTATCTCAGCTATTTCTGGACACTCAATGGTCAAACGCCCGGGCTGCGAGTCTGGCATTTACAATTAGTAACCAGCCAAGGTTACTTAATGAGTCGTTACCAAGCAAACCTTCGATTTCTAACAGGCATTCTATTATTTACCATTGGCTGGATTGGGCTCTTTATTCCCCCCGTCAAACAAACTTTGCAGGATCGAATCTCAAAGACTAAAATAGTGCCGATTCAAAAAAGAGACCCTTGTTAATGACAACACTCATTCTTCATGAAAATGATTTAAACCACGATCAAATTAAGTTAATTACTGAAATTTTAGGCAGGCCGGAAAAGGTCAACAACCATTACCGCATTAAAACAACCAACTATTGTCTTGATACCACCAAGGCCTTGTCTAAAAAAATAGGGATTGATATTAACCCCCTTCCAAAAGGATTTAACGCTCAAAATATTCGACTGGTAATCAGCGATATGGATTCAACCTTGATCGGTATTGAGTGCGTTGACGAAATTGCTGACATGATGAATTTAAAACCCCAAGTAGCCGCCATTACAGATGCGGCAATGCGTGGCGAGTGTGATTTTGAAAGTTCCCTAACACAAAGAGTTGCCTTACTCAAAGGCTTGGAAACGCGAGCACTAGAAACTGTTTTTAATGAACGACTTTTTTTAAACCCTGGCGCCGAAGCTTGGTTACAAGGACTCAAGAACCAACACATTGCGTTTGCGCTGGTATCAGGGGGTTTTACCTTTTTTACTGATCGCCTGCAAAAACAACTCGATATTGATTACACCCTAGCGAATGTTTTGGAAGAAAACAACGGTTATTTAACGGGCAAGGTTGTTGGAAACATAGTTGGCGCAGAAGCCAAAGCAGCGTTTTTAACACAGTTATGTAAAACGCTCAATATTACAAGCGATCAAACGATTGCAATTGGTGACGGTGCAAATGACTTACTCATGATGAAAGAAGCGGGATTAAGCATTGCCTATCACGCAAAACCTGCCGTTCAACAACAAGCCGATGTCAGTATCAATTTTGGCGGTTTGGATAAGGTACTCGATTTTATCACTGGTGCTTAATGCACCAGTTAATAACAAAAAAACCACTAAAAAGTGAGTTTAAAAAAGGCTCTTCTCGTACTCTTGAATCGCAATCACAATAAACTTGCCGATTGTCGATTCATAGCCGGACCATTGGCTGGCAACTTTCTTCATAAAGGGCTCCGCCATAATTTTGGGTTTCATTTCAAAGTCAGACAATCCCTCTTCATAATATTCGCCTGCTTTGTTATAAATCGTTTCCATAAATTGGCGGCCATCTTTAATCAACTGAACAGCTTCATGGTGACCGTGCATCGGAATAAAATGATTAATGGGCATTTTTTCAATTTCAGACAGCGCTTTAATCGAACCGCGATAAGAACCATCCGCCATATTTGCGACTCGGCGCATCACCATATCACCCATATACATGGTTTTATCCGTTGTGACTTCAATCGCCAGATCTGATTGTGTATGCACTCTGCCAAAATGGTGAATTTTAAACTCAACACCGCCCAGTTTAAAGACTTCACCGCCCTTAAAATGCTTATCTGGTACAGTAATCACCGTACCGGTGATCTTGTTATTGGTATTGCTCTGCATGAAATCAAACCAAAACTTATCTTGGCCATTTTTTAACACTTTCTCGCAGCTTGGATGCGCATAAAGCGCTAGTTTAGGGTTTTCGGCCACAAAAGCATGATTCCCTAACCAGTGATCTCCATGATAGTGGGTATTAATCACCTTCACGACAGGCAAAGAGGTGACTTTTCTAATTTGCCGTAACACCATTTCACCAATCTGAACCGAACTACCGGTATCAATCACCACAACCCCTTCATTTGTTACAACAAACCCTGGATTACTAAACATCCCAAAATTTTCAGGGGTGGGGTGCGACCCTAAAGCGGGTACATAATAACAATGCTCAGACACCTTAACAGCGTCAATATCGGGAACATCCGGCCCTTTAAATTCATCCGGTTCACTGGCATATAAAGGGGATAAAGCCGACAACCCAACTAGACCAGCACCAGCCCCTAAGGCCGACTTTAAAAATATCCGTCGTTTCATTGCACGCATCCATAACTCCTTACTTTAAAATATAAGCTTTTAATTATATACAGATTTTTTATAACGGCAAGCCCTTTACCCGGTATTCTTCATAGATAGACCTTTGCACGAGATGGCAGCACCAATAAAAAGGGTTAAAGTTTTTCTTTCGCGTCCCACTCATGCAAAGGTCTCATAGATATTATTTATCTTTATATTCACGATTTCTTAATTTTTCGATACAAGACTCTTATACAATATTGTTACTTTCAAATTCATTACATTGGCAAAACAGAGTGGATCTTCTTAAAACCTATTTAGACATAAGTATTTTTGGCTTACTGGGCATAATGAGCTTTATTATGATTTGGCTCGCCATTGAACGTAAACTATTCTATGCACGGCTGCGACTCAATGATTATAACTCTATCCACGAACTCAAGGTCGCCACCACCAATAACTTAACCACCATTGCCAGCATTGGCTCTAATGCGCCCTATGTTGGACTATTGGGAACCGTATTAGGCATCCTCATTACTTTTTATGAACTCGGGCTCAATAACCAGATAGAAACCGGTCAAATTATGATGGGACTGGCACTGGCTTTAAAAGCAACAGCGGGTGGAATTGCCTTAGCGATCCCCAGCATTATTATCTATAATGGTTTGGTTCGCCAAACTGAAGTCATTGAACTGCGCTTTTACGCACAGCAATCAATATCAAGCTAACCTGATAATAATGAAGCGATTCGATCAAATCAATGTCATCCCCATGATTGATGTCATGCTGGTTCTGCTGGCAATTGTCCTCACCTCTGCCAGCTTTATCGTTCAAGACAAGCTCAATATCGACCTACCGGAAACGCAACAAACCCAAAACTACACCCCACCCGAAAACTTAAGTTTACGACTTGCTATTAACGCCGAAAACCAATATTTCTTAAACGATCAACCCATCGCCTTTACTGACTTAGAGCACCAACTCCAACAAACTGACCCAGATCAACCCATAGAACTTCGCGTCGATCAAAAAGCCGAATTTGGCCCCTTTACCAAAGTGATCGACCTGCTAAAAAAATACCAACTGAACCAACTCAATATTCTCACTCGGAAGCACAATGCATAATGGCATTCAAGCCTTTTTCATTACGTTACTGCTCTACATCGTCCTGATTACCAGTAGCATCGCCTTTTTAAACACACAAAAATTTAACCTTCCCACGCCCGAAACCCAGGTGGCAGTGACCACAGCCATGTTTAACAGTTTGCCCGAACCCAAGCCTGAACCCAAGCCCGAACCCAAGCCTGAACCCAAGCCCGAACCCAAGCCCGAACCCAAGCCTGAACCCAAGCCCGAACCCAAGCCTGAACCCAAGCCCGAACCCAAGCCTGAACCCAAGCCTGAACCCAAGCCTGAACCCAAGCCTGAACCCAAGCCTGAACCCAAGCCTGAACCCAAGCCTGAACCTAAGCCCGATATTGAACAACAACTCGCCCAACAGTCAGTGGCTGAAGCCGCAGAGAAAGCGGAATTACAATACACCCAACAGCTTGCTCAACACCTAAGTCGTTTAGCGCAAAAAAATTACCCCCGCAGGGCAAAACGTCGCTTACAACAAGGCGATGTGATTTTGCAATTTACCCTTCACCCCAATGGCCAAATTCAACAATTAAAACTCATTCAGCCAAGCAACCATCCGTTACTGAATCAAGCGGCACTGGATATTATTCGCAAGCGTATGGCTTATCAATATTTACCTTTTCCACCGCAGATGCCCAAAAACCCCATGCGCATTCAAGTCCCTATCAACTACATTTTACGATAACAGTGAAATTCAAAAGCAACGCCCTGCTGGCTAATAGATTTTGTTAAAATACAACCCCTATTTCTTTCAAAGAGTTATTTATGAATACAGATGCTAAATTACCGACACTAAGCGACGTCCAAGCAGATTTAACCAAGCGCTTCACTCACTTTGAAAGCTGGAAAGATCGCTATAAGTATTTGATTGATATGGGAAAACAATTACAAAAAATGCCGGAAGAATCTAAAACGGAAGCCAACCGTATTCACGGCTGTCAATCGCAAGTATGGATTGAAATTACCGAAAAGGACGGTCGGCTTTATATGCAGGCCATGTCCGATGCCGCCATCGTATCCGGACTGATTGCACTGTTATTAAGAATTTATAACGGACGAACGCCACAAGAAATTGTGGATGCCCCTTTAGATTTTTTAGCAGAGATTGGATTACTTCAACACCTCTCTCCAAATCGTTCCACCGGACTTTACCACATGATTAAACGCATTCAAGCCGAAGCCCAATCCAGGCTCAGATAAGAGAAATATAACCAGGCCTGGCTGTTTTTAATGTTCCACTAGGGTAACGTCTTCTTCTATCCATTCGTTTTTAGTCATGTCATTGACCAAAAACTGTATGGTTTCGAGATTGTTGGCGTCATAACCAGAAGAAATCATTAATTTAGAAACGCCCCCCTCCTGCGAACTCTGGGTATAACTGAAATACCCATCCATAGATTCAGACTCCATCAATTGCGGTAACAAAGAACGACTGCTAGCCGTTCCCTCACCAATAATCGTTGTCAAAATTGATGATGGCAAAACTGGATCTTGCTCAAACCCTCCGCCATGGGTTTGTATTACCGCCACCTCAAAACGCTCTTCACCTTCGACCACTTTATCCAATCGCACTTCAATACCGAAAGTCGCGACCATTTGGTTAGGTGCAAAGATGACTGATAAAGTGGGTGCATCATAATCTTCGTCATCTGTTTCAACATTACCGACTGATAAAACGACTGTGAACGGGGTTACAGGAGGCTTGGACAAACTCAAGGTATAGTTAGCTAGACTTCCCTCTGACACTTGATCTAACCCTGTCAAATTCAGTGTCACCGCCCCGAGTATCTCTTGAGTAAGCACCTCCATCTTCGGGTCATCAAACGGAATCGGTAAAGTTAACCCCCTGAAATCATTAACCGCATCAACATTGACAATATGACGAGACACTATCTCAGCCGGCTCAATAGCAGAGCTGACCCAACCCTCCAAAGAGGCTTTGATATTGGAGGAAATATAGCTTTCTTCAAGGAGTTTTGCGATGCTTTCCGGAATCGGTTCTTTCGGCGTCTCATTGACTTCGTCATGACTGGAAGTGGCTGCGACTAAGTCCTCAATAAAAACGCTGTGGTATTGACTCATAAAAGAGCTTGTCTCATCCAATAAAAAATGGTGGCCATTATTCATAGCCAATACCACTGTGGCATGATCCGCCAACACGATGACATCACCTGTCGATAGATAATCTGCCTCATAGAGGTTCCGCACAGTCCGCTTAGTGAGGTGAACCGCTTGGGCAATACCCTCTATTCTTAATACCTGTGCAACAAAATCATTCATATATTTAAATCCCAACGACTACCAAGACACAAAGCATAACAAATACAATGCCAAGTTAATATTGTACTCAAGACCATCAGCAACAACCAACTGATTATTAATACCCTCCCATTTATCTAAATGTTACACAATAAAAAACCCCAATAAAGGGGTTTTAATCAATCAAGGGGATTTAGATACTGCTCAGAAGATTATGCAATTTTTAATTGATCTTCCGTGGTGGCACGCAAGGCAGCAATACGATCTTCTAGCGGTGGATGTGAGCGGAATAAATCGCCAAAGCTTGATTTTTTGGCTGAAATCCCAAACGCGGCCATTTGGTCGGGTAATTCGCCCGGTTGCATGGTTTGCAAACGTTGTAATGCCGCAATCATATTTTCTCTTCCCGCTAAGTAGGCTCCGCCATTATCGGCATGAAACTCACGACGACGCGAGAACCACATAGCCACAATACTGGCCAAAATACCAAATAAAATTTGTGCCACAATATCCACAATAATAAAGGTCCAACTATGACCTGCTTCTTCATTTTTCAGCACAACGCGATCCACAACGTAAGCAACAATTTTCGCAAAGAAAATCACAAACGTATTCAAGACTCCTTGTAACAAGGCCATGGTCACCATATCACCATTTGCAACGTGCGCCACTTCATGAGCTAAGACGGCTTCCACTTCATTTTGACGCATACTACGCAATAGCCCCGAGGAAACGGCCACCAAAGATGAATTTTTAGTCATCCCGGTTGCAAAGGCATTGGGTTCAGGTGAATCGTAAATTGCCACTTCCGGCATTTTAATGCCCGCTCTCTCAGCGTGACGACCAACCGTGTCCATTAACCATTGCTCGTCAGCATTTCTAGGTTGCGTAATGACCTGAGCACCCACTGACATTTTTGCGATCCATTTAGACATCGCTAATGACACAAAAGAGCCCGCAAAGCCAAATATCGCAGCAAAGGCAAATAAATTGCCTAAATCGAGATTGGTGCCCTGCATATAATTACCAACCCCTAACAAGTTCATCATCAGCATCGCCACGGCCAATACTGCAATGTTTGTTAATAAGAATAAACCGATACGTTTCATTGACTTAACTCTCCATTGAATTATTTTTAAACATTGCCATCACAATAACAATTGTTAATAAGTAATATAAGGTTTTTCTATAGACTTTCAAGTCTTTTTTAAATTTATCTACACCATCCAAAACCTCCAGGCCTGGTTGTTTTATGGTGTATTACGTAGTCTTTTAAGGGTTTTGCAACTTTTGCTTCAAGAGCTGATTCACTTGTGCCGGGTTAGCTTGCCCTTTTGATGCTTTCATGACCTGCCCCACAAAAAAACCAAACATTTTTTCTTGACCGTTTTGATAAGCCGTTACTTGATCGGTATGATTGGCAATCACCTCATCGACCAGTGCTTCAATGGCACCCACGTCGGTAATTTGCTGCAAACCTTTTGCAGCAATAATGGTATCGGCATCGCCCTCACCAGACCAGATTGCATCAAACACCTGTTTGGCCATCTTGCCGGAAATGGTGCCATCCTGAATACGATTAATTAACCCAGCCAACTGAGCAGCCGTCACGGGAGACGCATCAATCGTTAAGTCATGCTGATTAAGTGATTTTGAAAGCTCGCCCATCACCCAGTTCGCTGAAATTTTCGGCGCTTTGGTTAAAGCAACAACCGCTTCAAAATAATCGGCAGTTGCCCGAGAACCCGCTAAAAATGCGGCGTCATATTCTGACAATTCAAACTGTGAAACAAAACGCGCACGTTTCGCATCGGGCAACTCCGGCATTTCCGCTTGAATCGCATCAATGTCTGCTTGCGCAACCACAACTGGCAATAAATCAGGACAAGGAAAATAGCGATAATCATTTGCCTCTTCTTTTTCGCGCATTGAACGGGTTTCATTTTTATCGGCATCATATAAACGGGTCTCTTGAACCACCTTGCCACCGGATTCCAAAATTTCGATCTGACGGTCAATTTCAATTTCAATGGCCTGCTCAATAAACTTAAATGAGTTGATGTTTTTCAACTCGGCTCGCGTCCCAAAAGGTGTGCCCGGTTTGTGAATAGACACATTAGAATCCACACGGAAAGAGCCTTCTTGCATATTGCCATCACAGATGCCTAAATATTGCACCAATTCATGAACCTTTTTGGCATAAGCCACCGCTTCTTTAGCAGAACGCATATCCGGCTCGGAAACGATTTCCAATAAAGGCGTTCCGGCACGATTTAGGTCGATGCCCGTTTGCCCGGGAAAAGCATCATGCAAGGATTTACCGGCATCCTCTTCCAAATGGGCACGCGTCACACCAATTTTCTTCGTTTCACCGTCTACCTCAATTTCAACCACCCCCCCTTTATCGACAATCGGAAAACTAAACTGGGATGTTTGATAGCCTTTCGGTAGATCCGGATAAAAATAGTTTTTACGGTCAAAAATTGAACGCCGACCAATGTCTGCGCCAATCGCCAAACCAAATTGGATGGCTTTTGGAATCACGGCCTTGTTGAGCACGGGCAATTGCCCCGGCATGCCCAAATCCAATAAGTTGGCTTGTGTATTCGGCTCTGCACCATAGGCAATTGGCGAGCCGGAAAAAATCTTTGTTTTTGTGGTTAATTGAGCATGAATCTCTAACCCGATCACAACTTCCCAAGTCATATTATTGCTGTCTCCGTTATTTATAGGTTGCCGGCATCTGACAATGCCAGTCGGTCACTTGCTGATATTGATGGGCAATATTCAACAAAGCGGCCTCGCTGTGATATGGGCCAATCAAGTGCAACCCGACAGGACGACCTTTTGCAAACCCTGCCGGCACCGACATGGCCGGCAGTCCTGCTAAATTAACCGGAATGGTATATAAATCTGCCAAATACATACTGACAGGATCATCTGATTTTTCACCAATATTAAAAGCGGGGGTGGGTGCAACAGGACCCATAATCACATCACAGCTTTCAAACGCTTTTGTGAAGTCATCTCGAACCATACGACGCAATTTTTGCGCCTTGAGATAATAGGCATCATAATATCCGGCGGATAACACATAAGCACCGACCATAATACGGCGTTTCACTTCGGCGCCCAATCCTTCTGAGCGAGATCGATGATAAAGATCTTCTAAACTTTGTGGGTTGTCACAACGATAGCCATAACGAACCCCGTCAAATCGTGACAAATTGGAGGAGGCTTCAGCGGGCGCCAATACATAATAAGCGGGCACCGCCAAATCTTTATTTGGCAGATTCACCGAAATCAGCTCTGCCCCCAAAGCCTCATACTCGGACAAAGCCGTCCGCACGGCTTGTTCGACACTGGCATCCAAACCGGATTCAAAATATTCAGCTGGCACACCAATTTTTAAGCCTTTTATAGATTGGCCTAATTGTTGTGAAAAATCAGCTGCATCCTGCTCCAGGCTGGTTGAATCGCGCTCATCAAACCCGGCCATCACTTGCAGTAACCAAGCTGCTTCTTGTGCTGATCGCGTCATGGCGCCCCCTTGATCAAAACTGGACGCATAGGCGATCATGCCATAACGAGAAACCGTACCATAGGTCGGTTTGATCCCGGTAATCCCACAAAAGGATGCGGGCTGTCGAATCGACCCCCCGGTATCTGACCCGGTTGCCAGTGGCGCTAATCCTGCGGCAATGACCGCTGCTGCGCCCCCGGAGGATCCCCCCGGAACCGCTTGATGATCCCAAGGATTCAAGGTCGCGCCATAGTAACTGCTTTCGGTGGAAGAGCCCATTGCAAACTCATCCATATTGGTTTTCCCCAAAATCGGCATCGCTAATTCACGCGTCATTTCGACGACTTTCGCATCATAAGGAGAAATAAAGTTGTCCAACATTTTAGAGCCACAGGTGGTTTTAATCCCCAAACTACAAAATATATCTTTATGGGCAATCGGAATGCCGGTCAACCGGTGTCCTTTTCCGGCATCCAACAAAGCATCTGCTTGATTTGCCATTTCTAATGCCAATTCTGGCGTGACGGTTACATAGGCATTTAAAGTAGGATCATATTGATCGATTCGATTTAAATAGTGTTGTGTCAAATCGACACTGGTGATTTCACGCTTTTGGAGCTTATCGCTCATTTCTTTTATGGATAACGTATGCATTTACAAAGTCTCTTTATGCTTAATCAATCACTTGTGGGACGAGATACAGACCGTTTTCAGCCTTAGGCGCTAAGGATTGATAGGCTTCGCGATGATTGGTTTCCGTGATGCAATCTTCTCTTAATCGCTGAACTTGATCTAGAGGGTGTGCCATTGGCTCAATGCCATTTGTGTCAATTGCCTGCATTTGCTGAAAAATCGCCAACACATTGGACAATTTTGCCGTTAATTGTTCACCTTCAGCTGGATCCACTGAAATGCCTGCCAAACGGGCAATCGCATCCACTTCGGTTTTCTGTAAAGACACTATTTTTCTCCGAATTTAACTGTTTAAAATGATTAGAAACCTTTGCAGGAGTGGGACACGAAACAAAAATGCGGAAAACTTTTTATTCGTCTAGCCACCCAGTGTAAAGGTCTCGATTATAAATACACCCACCACATTCCATGATTGAATTGTGGCTGCCATCACGATTTGATGCTGATCAAGCGCTTATTTTGCAATATCAAACACCTTAGACACCCCCCGACCACGGTGATCCGAAGCGGCCTGCAACACACCATATTGCCGCACAATTAATTGCACATCGCCTAAATATGCGCTGCGTTTGAGCTGATAGCCCATAATGGTCAGTGCGTCTTCGGTGGCACCGTCTAAATCCGGGTGATACTGAATCAGATTTTTTGGCCATAATTGATGATGGACTCTTGGGGCATCAACCGCCTGTTGTGCAGACATATCCCGTTCCACAACATTCACAAGGGTTTGAAACACCGAGGTGATAATCGAACTGCCGCCCGGCGTGCCAACCACCATTTCAACCTGTTGATCTTTCATGACGATGGTGGGGGACATAGAAGACAACATCCGCTTTTCCGGTGCAATCTCATTGGCCTGACCTCCGATAACCCCAAAAGCATTGGCTACACCCGGTTTGAGACTAAAGTCATCCATTTCATTATTCATTAAAAACCCGGCACCGGTTACCACAACCCCGTTACCAAACGGCATATTTAAGGTATAAGTATTAGACACCGCATTACCCTGCCCATCAATGATCGAAAAATGGGTGGTATCATGCGATTCAGCCAGGCCTGGTTGAATCTCATCGGTTGCTGAAATCGCTTCCAGATTAACAGATTCAGCTCTTTTTAAACTATAAGCATCTGACGTCAAAATGGCTAGGGGTACTTTAACAAAATCTGAGTCACCTAGATAGGCTGCACGATCCGCATAGACTCTTTTTGATAATTCTGCATAAAAGTGTGCGCGAATTGCGGCTTCCGGAAAATCGGCCTTTTCGCCATTAATCACCGCTACTTGAAAATCATTTTGCAATATTTGGCTCATTTTTAACAACTGAACCAAAGCCACTCCGCCAGAGCTCGGTGGCGGTGCAGAAACAACCTGACGACCTCGCCAAGCGGCCAAGACAGGTTGACGCCAAACGGCCTGATAATTGGCTAAATCTTGCTTTGAAATCAACCCATTATGGGCTTTCATTTCAGCCAAAATCAACTCAGACGTTTTGCCAAAATAGAAATCATAAGGACCCGTTTTAGCCAGTCGCTTCAAGGTTGCCGCCAGTTCTGGCTGAACAAAAGACTTACCCGGCTTAATGCCACCAAAATATTGCTTAAAATTAAGCGGCTGATGAATCTTTTTGGGCTTTTGAGCAAGGTAAGACTGATACCATTTGGCTTTTTTAGCCAGTGCATCTGCAACTTGAAAGCCATTTTCAGCCAGTTTGATGGCAGGATCCAGTAAATCTGCCCAAGGTAAGCGGCCAAATTTTCGATGCGCTTGCCACAACCCCATCACGGTTCCGGGAACCCCTGAAGCTTGATGTCCGATTAAAGATTGATACCGAACCGGCTGCTTCTGAGCATCTAAATACAAATCTCGATGCGCAGCCAAGGGGGCTTTTTCACGATAATCTAAAAAGTAAGGTTGGGCTTTATCAACCAACGTCATAAAGCCTCCCCCACCTAAATTCCCGGCCTCCGGATAGGTAACCGCTAACACAAAAGCGGCTGCGACAGCTGCATCGACGGCATGGCCACCCGAGATCAGAATTTGCTGTGCCACTTCAGCACTGTATTGATCCGGCATAGCAACAGCAGCTTGGCTAACCGCCGCTTGCGCCATTGGCGTGCTACTAACCACAAAGAGAATTATTGCGGAGAAAAAATGTCGCATGACAACTCCTTACCCAATACCATCAATGTGAGCATAAACCACCAGGCCTGGTAAAATTTACCGACAAAAAAGGTTCTCATCAAGCCCCAGGTTATTCAGTACGCTCAGTCACTTCAACCAAGTGATAGCCAAATTGGGTTTTGATTGGCCCTTCCAATGAACCCACGTCGGCCGAAAAACACACTTTATCAAACTCAGGCACCATCATACCAGGCCCAAACTGCCCCAAATCCCCGCCACTGTTTCCGGACGGACATTGTGAATGTGCTTTAGCGATCTGTGCGAAATCTTCTCCGCCTTCAATCTGAGCTTTTAATGCCAATGCTTCTGCTTCCGTTTTAACTAAAATATGTCTTGCGCTTGCTAATGCCATCATGGTTTCCTATATTATTTCGCCAAAATTTCGCCAAGTTGCGGCGTTCACTTTTCAATCAAATTCTAATCAAGTTCGCATATAATACCCGAATATGAAAAATGAATCACCCACTTCAAATCAGACAGCATTTGCGCAAATCCCCATGCGATCCGTCGGCCCACTCAAACTGATTGGCGATGTCGTAGACGATCACATTTGTGTCCCTTTAGCCACCTACGAAACTCCTTTATGGCCATCGGTAGCTCGCGGTGCACGCATAACACATCATGCCGGCGGTATTCGTGTCACTATTATTGATGAACGCATGACACGCTCGATTCTACTGGAAGCGCCCAATGCCACCATTGCATTACAAAAAAGCCAGCAAATAAAATCTGCGCAATCACGTTTGCAACAAGTGGTCTCTCAATCCAGCCACTATGCCAAATTACTGGAGATTAATAGTCAAATTGTCGGCAAGCTACTGTATTTGAGACTGGAATTTAACACAGGCGATGCCTCAGGTCACAATATGGTGACCAACGCGGCAGATAAACTCATTCCTTGGATTCTTGAGCAACATCCTGACTTACAATATATCTCTATTTCCGGTAATTACTGCACCGACAAAAAAGTTTCTGCAGTCAATGGCATTCTCGGTCGCGGTAAAAATGTGGTGTGTGAAACAACCCTTCCCAAAAAACTGGTCAAACGATTTTTAAAAACCACCCCGGAAGCCATTGTGGATCTTCACATCAAAAAAGATTTATTGGGCAGCATCATTTCAGGTGGCCTCAGAACGGCCAATGCACATGTTGCCAATATGCTACTGGCATTTTACTTGGCGACGGGTCAGGATGCCGCCAATATTGTTGAAGGCTCTCAAGCCATTAATCACATCGAACTCACACCCGAAGGGGACTTATATTTCTCGACAACCCTTCCAAATTTAATTGTGGGAACGGTTGGAAATGGTAAAGGCCTTGATTTTGTACTCGACAACCTTCAACAACTAAAGTGTGCTGAAAAAACCGCCAGGCCTGGTGAAAATTCCCGACGACTCGCTTGTATCGCCGGCGCAACAGCGCTGTGCGGTGAATTATCGCTATTGGCAGCACAAACCAACCCGGGAGAGCTCATGAATGCCCACCTTCGACTCGAACGTCAAAGCCATTCAGCATAAAACCATGAGCCACACCAATATCACTCAACGCAAGCACGATCACATTGACTGGATCCTTAAGGATAAACTGATTGAACGTAACCAGTCAGGCTTTGATGCGATTAAGCTGACACACAGAGGGTTGCCCGAATGTGACTTTGAAGCCATCGACAGTCAAACCGTTTTTTTATCCAAAAAATTATCTTTTCCGCTCATTATTTCCTCCATGACTGGCGGTGCCGCTCATCAACTCACCGACATTAACCGACATCTGGCGGAAGCGGCGGAAGCCGGTAAAGTGGCAATGGCTGTCGGTTCACAACGAACAATGATTGAAAACAAAGCCGCTTTAGGCAGTTTTCAACTCAGACAACTCGCCCCTTCCATCCCCTTAATTGCGAATATGGGCGCAGTGCAATTAAATTATGGATTTGGCGCGGATCAAGCAAAAATGATGATTGACACCCTTGAAGCAGATGCACTTTATCTTCATCTTAATCCGCTTCAGGAAGTCATTCAGCCCGAAGGGGATACCAACTTTGCACACCTTGCCGAAAAAATTGCACGACTGGTTGATACCCTGCCTGTACCCGTTATCCTAAAAGAAGTTGGCTGCGGACTTTCAGCTGCAGATATCCAACTGGGGCTGGATGCCGGCATTCAATGGTTTGACTTAGCCGGCAGAGGGGGCACTTCATGGAGCCGAATCGAAGCCAATCGTAGTTCAAACAAATCGGACAAACAGATTGGCGTTCTGTTTCAAGACTGGGGACTGACAACCCCCCAAGCCTTAATCGCAGCGCGCGCTTATCAAAATCAGGCGAACTTTATTGCCAGCGGGGGGATTCGCAATGGCATAGATATGGTGAAATCGGTTATAATGGGCGGTCAAATTTGTGGCGTCGCGTCGCCATTACTAAAGCCTGCTTTGGCATCAACGGCAGCAACTTTTGAAACAATACAACAACTACATCAAGAATTTCGAACAGCGCAATTCTTACTTGGCGCGCCAACCTTGGCGAATTTATTTTTAAACGACTCTTTAATTGAGTCGTAACAGAAGACTGTTTTATTAGATGAAAGTGGGAATCGACTTAATTCATTTTGCAACCTCCAACTATTATTTGGATCTGAAAACCTATGCGCAGGAAAAAGGCACTGACCCAAACAAATATTTAATTGGCATTGGCCAAGAAAAAATGTCAATCGCCCCCCCGGATGAAGACATTGTTACCCTATCTGCAAAAGCAGCGGCGCCTATATTAGATCAAATCGACAAAAAACAAATTACCGCTGTGTTATTTGCCACCGAATCCGGCGTAGATCAATCTAAATCCGCGGGTGCTTTTTTGCATGGACTGCTTGATTTACCGAATCGTTGTCGTGTTGTTGAATTCAAGCATGCTTGTTATGCCGGCACGGCTGCCTTACAAATGGCCACCACCATGGTGAGAGCTAACCCTAAAGAAACCATTTTAGTGATCGCTGCGGATATCGCCAAATATGATGTGGATTCTTCCGGAGAAGCCACACAAGGATGTGGCGCAGTTGCAATGTTAGTAACAGAGAACCCACGAATTTTAACCATTGAAGCCGGATCAGGTTACTACACAGAAGATGTGATGGATTTTTGGCGACCCAATCACCGGATGACCGCGTTAGTCGATGGTAAATATTCAACGAAAGTCTATTTAAACAGTTTAAAACACGCCTGGGAACACTTTACCGAGGAGACAGGTCGAACCTTTGAAGAGATTGATGCGTTTTGCTATCACATACCCTTCTCAAGAATGACTGAAAAAGCGCATAAAACCTTGATTAAAAAAGTAGCGATTTCGGTTTCTGATGACACCTTTAAAAGACAAACACAGCCAGGCCAAGTCTACAATCGTTTGGTTGGAAACAGTTATAGTGCCTCTTTATTTATCGGATTTTGTTCTTTTTTAGACAATTCAAATCAAGATCTCACTCAAAAACGATTTGGTTTTTTTAGTTATGGATCAGGTTGTGTTGCAGAATTTTTTAGTGGATTGATTCAACCTAACTATCAAAAATACTTAATGACAAAAAGCCATCAACAGCAAATTGCAGATCGGCAAGCATTAGACTATCAAACCTATTTAGACTTCTATCACACCGACTCTTTAGGCCAAAATAACATTACCTTCGCTAAAAATAACCTTGGTCCCTATCGGCTAACCGCTATCCAAAACGATATCCGTTATTATAAAAAAATCTGTTAGATCACACCGCTAATACATAAAAAAACCGCGCCCTTTATTTACAAAGGGCGCGGTTCTTTCGAGTATAAACCCGTATAAAAACGACTAAGACGCTATTCTAGAATACCGTTTTACATTGCTCAGTCGTCGTTGGCACCTTGGTTATTGTTGAAGTCAAATCGAATGAATCTGCAAAGAACTCTTGTACATATTCATTTGTTTCCAATGACCGATAAGAAGTGGCGATACATGAGGAAGTCGCGCCACTACATTCACTCACTCCCGTTGGTTCCAAGTTCTTTAAAGTATAAGTACTGCCCAGTACATTAATGTAAGCAACAAACTTCTGATTAGGATCTTGGGCGTAACTCCCCTTAATTAAGTTATATTGATTTTCTTCTTTTTGACAAACAGAAACCGTCCCATCTGACTGGAAGAAAAAGCGGAAGCCATTTGTTTGATTGGCTATTTTTAAATTTTTGCCTCCGAAGGCCTCAAAGACTTTGGTCGTCCCAATATTTGGATTAAAAGCACCACTGGCAGTTTTTTTGGCACTTGCTAAAGTAGTTGTAAAGTCTCGAGAAGTATAATCAAAGGTATTATCGGTTCTAATGGCAACTGCATTTTTAAGCCGGTCAGTAGAGTTATCCTCCAATGCCACGTCTTTAGCAACCTCTGCACTAAATAAACTCTTTTTCAATTCTGCCAATGTTGGCGATGCTGATGGGCTTACATTACAATTGCCCGCATTATCACTATAACTAGTTTTATCTTCTGAAACTGCCAGGACACAGTTTAGATACTTGTTCAATTCACTAATTTCACTGGCTTTAAACGGATTCGTTTTCGATGTTTTCGTTGCCACGAAACTGAAAATAGATGAGGCCTTTGTCGAAATCGCAGAAAGTGGATCAACTTTTTCACCATCACTAAAATCAGCATTTAACAATAATGCACGATATGTAGCGGGCAAGAAATCTTTTAACTGAGTAGTCGGATTAGTATTTTCATTGACAAAAGCCTGTGCGATGGCTTCCGCTAATTTATGAAAATGAATACTCATTTTAAACGCTCGCGCTTGATTTCGCACATTAGCCTCAAATGGATCTATGCTATTGGGATCTGGTGCCTCCCCAGTCGCTCGCGTTTGCGTCCCAAGAAAACTGCTCATAAAGTCGTTAAATTTAGTTTTAAATTCAGCCTTGGTCAATCCATCGGGAATATCATCATTTGACAAGTTTTCAATTTCTTGATTTAGAGTGGATATAGCGGTCACCTTTAAACCGCTGGTATTATTGTCTAATAGCAAGCTCATGGTCGCATTATAAACCTGAGTGGTTAGCAAATCCCGTCCCGTCTCGACTCGGATAACCCCCCCTTCTTTCAATGAAGCATCGCCTTGTAAACAATTGCGTGATGCCGGATTTTCACAATAATTTGTGCCATCTTTTGCCACTGAGAAATAGCCGTCTTTATCCGTGAAGGCACTGGGTTCGAACTCTGAATCATATTTGCCATTTTTATTGACATCGACATAAACGGTTGCATAAGCAACATAATCGTCTACCACAGCACCCGACATCTGCACCGTTGATACAGATCCGGAATCACTACTCCCACCACCGCCACAACTGGCCATCGCCAATAATATCGCTGAAACCGAGGTGGCCATAATCGACTTTTGAAATAAACTGTTTGATAATTTTTTCATGATAAGCGCCTCAACCCTTTTTTAGAAATAAAACTCTAGACCTAAATTAACTTGCACCATTTTGGGCAAATCAATTGTTTCATCTGTTGCGGAACCCAAGTTACCCAATTTTGATAAATCGCTCATTTCTTCAAAAGCAATATCCAGATTTAATGGTCCCCAAGATAGGCCGGGGGCATAGAAGCTACGCTTATCACCAGCAAGATTAGAATGGTAACTAACTCTGATGTCAGGGACCAATGCATAATACCATTCATCACCCGACGCATCCGTTGCATAAGCGGCTGCTACAGAGAGCCATTGTTGCTTCTGGTTTAAAAGATTAGGTGCATCATTTAAATCTGCTGACCCCGACAGCGTCCAATGGCGATTTTTACTATAATAGGCTGCTTCTACACGCGCTTGAGGTGTTAATTCAACGGCTTCGTTGAGCGCATATTGCCTGGCAAAATATTTTTCAGTATAAGCTTGATTAGAGATTCCGACCCCCAGATCGTTATAATTAAATTTAGGGCTATTGATGTTTTGCACCATCAAGCCTGCCATCCAATTTTCGGCGAACCATTGCGCACCAAGGTCTAATCCAAAAGCATTCTCAGTTTCATTTAAATCACTGTGGTCACTGAGATCTGATGCAATGGTAATATCTTGATTATTAGCTGTTTGTGTCAGGTATTTTTTAAAAGAATTGACGGACTTGACCAAGCTGGCTTGAATCATTTTGGCTCTGAAGCCAACCGCTAACTGGCCGTCATCGTTTTGATAAAACTCGTCACCATAGGTTAAGGCTACCTCTGTTGAAACCGCCGTCTTAAGATAGATTCCCGTTTTAACATCCAAGGCATTAACCAAGTCGTTATCGGTAAAAGTATTATTCAACCCAGTAGGAACCAATTGGCTAGGGTCGAAAGTGACCGGACGATCATCACTTAAAAGCCCACCCGTGCCGGAGGCTGCAAAAGACATCTCTAGCCCAAATCCGCCTAATTTATTATGGGTAAAAACCAGTGGCAGATTTCCTTGCGCATCCAATTGAAAGGAAAAGTCATCCCGTACTTTGGTAATCATGTTGACCAGCTCTTGCTCCAATTCTGTTGCTTGAACAACCGCAGATTGCGAAGAACTGTCAAATTTGGTTAGAATCGGTTTGATGTTATTCACATACTGATCATTCAACTCACCAAACCCTTTTTGCTGAAACCTAAATCCGCCAGTTAATCCAAAACCAAAATTATTTTCAATATGTAAATTCCCACCAATCCAAGCGGGGTTTGCCGTACTAGAGAAAATGGTATGATTATTACTAGCCTGGCCATATCCTAAGTTAGACCCCGTCAGAAGGGGTTTTGATGCCGCAAGGCTAGCAGAACTTGACATAACCAACAGGGTTGCGAGCGTCAATTTTTTTAATTGCATAGGTTTATCCTCTATTTAGCACTAAGGGGTTATGCGCTGGCGATAGGACTGCCCCTCCTCCGCAGGCACGGCTGTAGAATTCATTTCCTTGTATTTTGCCATGTTTTTTTCCATTTTAGTGACAAATGTGCATTTTTTATTTTTTGCGATTTTAAGTAATTGATGATGACGGTCGGCAAGACTTTCAATACGCACTAATTCTGGCTTTGTCAGTCCATCCAAAGTTGTGCGTTCAAGATGATTGTTTGCAGATGCGCTCCCCGATAAAAAGGCAAGCGCCATATCCGTCACTGCTTGGATACCAAACACCCGCTTTTGCCGATCTTCTTTGATTTTAAACAAGTCCTGTACCGCTTTTTCAATCAACAATAACTTGGGCTCAAGCTGATCACAGCTCAGTCGCGAATCTCCCGGCTGTGACACCACAACCGGTTCAAGATTCACGGGTTTATCAAGCGCTGAAGCACACCCTGAAAACATTAAAGCCCCTGCTAACCCGAGTACAGCTAAATGTTTTGTGCATTTCATTTGATGTTCTCCAATTTCTAAAATGAAGCTGCAGTGGATATAAACAGATTCATACTGTTAATCGAAACATTTTGTACACGTGTTGATGAATTAAACAAGTCAGCTTGACCTGAACCTTGAGCATAATTTAGCCCAACCGTAATATTCGACCCCTTGGTATACCGAGACAAAGACAAGGCGCCACCGATCATATCCACATGATCTTGTTTATAGGTTGCCACATCACTTTTCGTATTTGCATTATTGGTATAGACGCCCCCTCTAACCGCCCAAGCTGGATTCAAGAAGAACTCAACCCCACCGGCGAGATTCCATGTTGCCTCATAAATATCTGTTTTAGAAGCATAGCCAAAGTCTACAGAATACAGCAAGGCATCGGTTGCAAAATAAGCCACGCCCAGATTGAGTTCTACCGGCAATTCATTGTCTTGGTTTTTCTGCAATGCTGAGCTGGCAGCCTGACTTAAATCTAATGGATCCAGCTGGTTATCATAAGTTGAACAGTTTGAATAATCCCCTGCAACCGTGGCACTTTCGGTACATAAATTATAGGTTGCGTTTTCTCGACTCTCAGGATTCTGACTCAACATAAAGGTTGTTTGAGCCATTAACCCAACGGATACTTTGGGAGCCGGTGCCCACATAACCCCTAAGCGTGGCTGTAAACCAAATTCTTCTGTTTGAATTTTTTGGTAATAAGTGCCGTCTAATAAAGCATTTTGACCTGCATTAGATTGGCCTGCCGGAATAACCCCGGTAGCCTTAATATACTGCCAGTTTGTCAGCTCTTTTTTGCGCATATAACCATAAAGAGTGACACCAACTGACAAGTCTTTATTGACGGCGGTTGCATAAGAAACCCCCGCCAAGGTGGTGGTATCTTGATTATTAAAGTCAATTTGTTGGTTATCTATTTTTGTCATCCCTAGGCTTTGTGCTTTCGTGCTGGGCGTGAAATTTGTAAATTGATCACTCTGGTCTTCCAAATCATAATTAGGAATTGCGATCGAAAAACCAACCGTACAGTCATCCCCTAAAGGCTGAGTGGCGCCGAAATAATTTGCAACCATTCCAGAGGAATTACGCTGCCATTTATGATTACTGCTATTAATATTACTGTACTCAATGGTCTTATAATTATAAGCATTCACAGAGCCGGAAATTTTTGGACTGGTTCCATAAATCACACCGGCCGGGTTGTAATACAAACCAGAAGCATCATCTGCAATCGCAGTATAAGCCCCCCCCATCCCGGCAGACCGATCCCCCACTAAAATATCCTTGTAATGATATTCATCCGCAAATGTTGGCGTTGACATCACCATAGTAGAGATGGCAACTAAAATTGATCTTTTTAATGTTAAATTAGTGATATTCATTGAAACGCTCCTGTAACTTGGCCAAGTTAATGGTTGATAAGCCATTTTTCTCAATTAAAGTGTCCATTTCATTTATCCGTTCACCTAATGGCGGGTGAGTTTCAGACAAGATTTGCATCTGCACAGATTGATTCTTTTCAATTCGATTAAAATAACGCATCAATGCCGTTGGATCATAGCCCGCATTAGCCAGCAAAAAGACACTGGTACGATCCGCTTCAAACTCATCCTTTTTCGATTGCAGCCCCTTATTAAAGAGTATTTCCATCGTTTCATCCAAGGCTTCATTAAAGGCTTGAGTGGCTGCTCGACCACCACCGGAAAGAATTGCACCTAAGCCATCCTCTTTGCTCCCCTTCTCGCTGCGTAAGCGCACTTTTTTGACATAATGTCGTAACTCAACATGGCCAATTTCATGTGCTAAAATTGCAGCCAGTTCCGATTCATCTTCAACATTATTTAAGGCCCCTTTCGTAACAAAGATATAACCGCCGGGTGCGGCAAAAGCATTAATCATATCGGTATCAAGGACGATAAAATGGTATTGCAATTCAGATCGCTCGCTCATTTGTGCCACGACCTGACCCACTTTATTCACATAAGCATTTAACTGATCATTTTGAAGTGGTTGGTATTTTCCAAGAACTTTACTCGCCAACTCTCGGCCGAATAGAATCTCTGTCTCAATATCATCTTCGGTGTAAGGTGCATCGGGAATCGATGCAAAAAGTCGCTTATGAAAATTATCCTCTGGCTGAGACATACCATTAGACATTACCGCCATACCTAAAACGACCACAGCCACCTTTAATAATTTTGAATCACTTACGCGCCATACTGTTTTCATTAGCGACCTCCTACCAAGGGTTGACTAAATTGCTCTAGTTCCTGACTCGAAACGCTAAAGGATTCCATATAACGAACGCCCTCTAAATTAGCAACGATATCACCACTTGCTTCTGCCCGAGCAGTTGCAGCCAATCCACGTGCCGCAGCAGCAGTGGTAATAGCAGAGGCACGACGCCTAACATCCTTTAGTTCCGTTTGGTCATCACCCGGTAATACTGTCACCCGATCATTGGTGGGGGTTTCTCTCACTAAGAACTTTGACACCCA
Organism: Piscirickettsiaceae bacterium CG07_land_8_20_14_0_80_44_28; assembly: GCA_002779995.1. Taxonomy (GTDB): domain Bacteria; phylum Pseudomonadota; class Gammaproteobacteria; order Thiomicrospirales; family Thiomicrospiraceae; genus Hydrogenovibrio. The sequence goes on along the minus strand of PEWX01000107.1, from coordinate 4,941 downwards.
GCCAGTTTTTTTTTCGACGGACACGTTCAACCAAACACCTTGCTGGTCAAGCACATTGACTTGATCGCCCTTCACCAATTCGGCTACCAAATCTGCTTGAAAATTAGGTTTTTTCAAGACCTTAGCCTTGTTACTGGAAATATATTGCGGCGCGGCCTGTACCGTTAGAGAGACCAACATCAAACTGGGTAACAAAGAAAAAAAGTACTTTAATGGACGGTTTTTCATAACTACATCCCTTCTTATTAAAAACAAACTAGACTTAATATTACCGCCAATATACACGATATTCAATTGAGATATATAAACCTTGAGTGTGTTTGCAAGCCGTTATAGCAAGCTATCTAACTTTATGCTATATTCTTACTCAGGATTAATCATACCCCCGAACAGCTTAATCAAACCTGAAATTAGTCATTAAATATTCAGTATCAATCGTTCCCCCCACTCAAGGAGGCAAAATGCAACTTTCAATCACTCCATATATGGTCTTCATTCCTTTAATTGCACTTTTAAGTAGTTGCGGGGGAAGTAGTGGCGACACAACAACAGAAACAAACAACACCACTGACCAACAAAAATCAGCACAGTTTATTATTGGTGCCAAGTATGATGACACCACGACCAAAACAACTCGAGCAGAAACCACCTTTGGGCAGGACGCCGATGAGGATGGCGGAGTTTGGACAGCCATCACACCATCCAACTTTAAAGTGGCATTCAAAAGTGCCACCTTAACCCACAAAGACGGCACCACCTACGCCCTCATCCCAGACAGTGGTACCCTTACCAATAGCACCGTTATCGACTTAAGCACCGATTCCTATGTCATTAATAGTAGTGATATCCCGAATGGCGAATATGAAAGTATTTCAGCGGAAATTTATTATCATCAAATTACCATGCCAATGAACATTCCCGTGGAATCTCAAGTCATTCGTGTCTACTTAAGTGATGATGACTTTAGCGCTGAAGGAAACCTAGGCCATCACCAGGGCGACATTACCCTAATCGGCGCTGATGGCATTGAAAAAGGTTGGGCCATCGGGGACAAACCCTGGATTGTTTCAAATGTAAGCAACATTCGTTCTGAAACGCAAAATGGGGCAGCAGGCGTTGACCAGGAAACGGGGCATGCCCGAGGTTACTATGGAGACACAGACCTTTGGAATAACGCACTGATTGACAATGGTTTTACCTACTATGATCCCAACCAAGGCAGCGAACAAGACATTTACAATATTGCCTCACCCCTAAACTTAACCGTCACTGACGACAGTCAATTTGAGGTAACGATTACCTTTGATCTAACCAATGCCTGGCGATTTGAAGACTTTGATCCAACTGGCACAGATGGGCATGGCGTTTTCAACCCAAGCACCGGCGGCATCCAGGACACCAACAACCTTAACCCGAATAGCACTCAATTACAGGATGCTGCTTGGTATAACGACACCGCTAAAAACGGTGCTGAATGGACACCGGTTTTTGATATGCCTACCGTGACCCAAAAATAGCTCAAAAACTCGTCCCTTGGGATAAGACAAACGTTTTTCTCAAGGGTGATTCTAACCCGAGATTTATCCCTTTAGGGCTCTCGCGACAATATCTCAGCGACAATATCTCAATTTTTTGCAGAAGATGCTGACTTTCTAATGCATCAGGCGTTCTTTTCGACAAATATTCCATCCATCGAATACTGGCTAACTTATAGCCATAGTTAGCCGTTTTTTGAATTAAATCTCTCAGCGTATTTAGAGCAAGCTTTTCCTTCACCAAAGAGGCCGCGACCAATTGCGACTCTACCGATGCCATGGACAATATCAACTTATCCAGTTCCCCAGTTTTACCAGACAACCAAGCCTTGGCAAAACTTTGGTATTGTGTCGGAAGTTTATCCACCTCTGACAAGGTGAGGTCTCCAGACAATAAATGATAATACGCCTCCAACTCTGGCGCCTTAACCAACGGACGAACCTGCAAATACAAGGCACAATCAGACGACCTAAGAACCGCTGCCTGAATAGCGCAATCTGCAATATAAACCCGCGCTAAAGTTTCCAGATTGGCGCTTTGTTTTGCTTGACTAATGGCTTTTTTACGCTCGCTGTCAGCTAAAATCACTCGTCCTTCCAAATAATATTGCTGATAATTTTGAAAGGCAGAAACCGCCTTAACCTGCCAAGCATTTTGCGGTTGCGTAAACTTAATTGAGCAGCCCGACAGTACCGCTATCGAAACCCCTAACACAATTGACAGCCTGCTTTTCATCTAAGGCAACTCCAAACGATTCGAGTTTTCATCTTGCATCATATAATCAACCTTATCAATCAGTTGATTGACTTTTTCTACACTCTTCAACAACTGTTGTTTTAAAATCAAAATATCTTGATCCGTTCCACCGACTGCTTGAACCGTACTTTCCAATGTATTGAGTTTAAGGGTCACATCCGTCAGAATCGTCGAAACTTGCACCATAATATCTTTTGAGGGTAACACAATCGTCTCATTTAAATTTTCGACCAGGCCTGACACCCCTAAAATGGTTTGTTGTAACGTTTCAATCGACGCCTGGGTTCTATTCAAGGTATCCGATAAGGTTTGACCATCTTCGGGATTCCCCGTTAGGCTTGAAACAAATGAAGGACTTTCCTTTAAATCCCGAATAATCACTTCTAAATGATTGAGCGTCTGAAACAAGGCGCCATCAGGATTAGAAATTTGGTGCGTAATTAACGACAAATCCGCCACTATCGCTATCAATTGATTAACCGTCGGTTCCAATTTAATAATAATGTCATTAATATCATCACTCACAGTCATCTCAACTTCATGACCCTCTTCTAAAAGGGGTGATGTTCGATCAGAAAGAATTTCAATATAAGGCGAGCCAATCAACGGTTTTTTTAGCATAAGCCGGCTATTCTCAGTGATCCACTTTCGATTCATCTCGTTTACATAAAAACGCAAATTGACCTGACCCGTTTCCGTTAAATGAATATCATCGATATACCCTACTTCAAATCCAGATAACAATAACGGCATCCCCACTTTAAAAGATTGTGCGCTGGGTGTTGTAAAATGGAAATGATACTTTTGGGCAAACACCCCTTTTTGAAAAAGTAAGTAACCTGTTAACCCTAACGTCACCGCCCCCAGGGTCAACATAAACAAACCCACCGCTAATTTCAGTCTGAAATATGACATGCTTGTCCTTGATAATGCACTCGGTTACTGGTCAGTTCTAGAATAAAAATATCTTTCTGACTATCCAATAAGGTTAGAAGCGCCAAAGTCTGCTCAATCGCATCTGCGTGTCCCAATAATAACAACGGTAACACAATATAGATGGCCTCTCTGGGCATCCGCTCTGCTCGCAACAACATCGTAGCAAATAATTCCAAATCTGAACAAGTACCAACTCGCTTTTCTTCAATCGTGGTTAAATTCAACTTCGCCAATAAACTGCTAGCCCGTTGCTGTGATTCCTGAACAGGCATTAAGCGATGCACTTCATCAATTAACGCAATATTTTCCTTCATCGTCAAATTAGCCAGCAAAGGGGTTTTATCAGAGACGATTATCCCCTCAGGGTGGTTATTTATCCACGCTTCCATTTCGGCATAACGTCTGAAAAATTTTACACTAGCCATATCAGCAATGACACCGCCTCAATCACAAAAAGCGCCACAAATAAGCTCACCATGCCTTTTAAAACAGCAACGGGAATATCACTATAACAACTGCCCGTTTTCAATCCGCTGTGAATTGGCAGCAACATTATAAAGAAACCAAACGTCATGCTTTTTAGCAACAACATCAAAATATTATCCAAAGACACTGCATTTAATAAAATACGTAAGTAACTAATTAATTCCATTTGCAAAAAAAATACTGAAAACACATAGCCACTCACCAGCATAATAACCGAGAAAACAATCGCCAACCCAGTAACACTAATAACACCGCTTAAAATTCTCGGTAAAAACAAATAGTCAATTGGGTCAATTTTATAAGTCTGCAACGCATTTAATTCATAGTTAACATGCATCAATGCAATCTCACTATTAACCGCTGCACCTGAGCGCAAAGCAACCAACAATGCCGTAAAAAATGGCGAAAACTCGTTAAAAATAAAATAAACCAAAATACTGCCTATTTCATTTAACACCCCCAGTTCTGAAGCCAGCAGAATCACCGAACCGATAATAATACTACCGAAAATAAATGCGATGAAGATAAAAACAGGCAACACCTGAACAGCGGTAAAGTAGATTTGTTTAACCAATACCATTCGCATGGCAGGATGATAACTTTGGGGTAAAAAAGCATGCCAAAAGACTGACAGCGCAAATTTAACAACACTGGCAGTGTTGTTAAAACGCTTTAATGTCAGATCGCCTAATTGTGCAATTTGATTTAGCATATCAATTTTTAAAACATCCTTAAAAGCAAATAAAGACCCCTAACCAAGATTCTGCAAAATATTTTATGATTGTAAACTAAATTTCACTTCGCATTTATTTAGACACAAAAAAACCCGCAACAGCGGGCTTAATTGATAAAACTGGCAGAGGAAGGGATTCATCCTTAGCTTATTTAAAAGGGTAAATTGCAAGATTTACAAATTATTACCCTCTTTATTACCCGCTTTTGAAATAATACTATCACGTCAAAGACTCTTTCTCACATAGCAACTAGAGAAAAAGAGGAGCTTCAGGTAACAAGTTCAAGTTATTGCAACTTAACACATCAATTTTAAAACTAACTATTTTTTAATATGTAGCTCACCTCAATAAAATGCATCTCTGAAGTTAACGTGGGGGATATTTTGCACATTGTGGAATGTGTATGCGTTTATTCCAAGGAGTTATTGTCAAATCTGGTGTATGGACTCATTTCAGAGGTCAAGCGGCACTCCCAATTTGATCTGAATTCTGT
>PEWX01000016.1 GCA_002779995.1 Piscirickettsiaceae bacterium CG07_land_8_20_14_0_80_44_28 | reverse complement strand
CCAAGTCATGACTGGCGAGCATAAAGCCAGCGCCTAAGGTATCATGTTTGGCGATGGCAATCAGTCGTTTTTCCGCATCCTTTGTCATCAGCGATTTGCCTGCTGTGAATAGGTAGGCGTAAGCTTTGTGGTGTGAGCGGCCAACTCGACCCCGCAGTTGGTGTAATTGTGCCAAACCGAATTTATCGGCACGATGAATTAGGATGGTGTTAGCGGTGGGAATGTCGATGCCGGTTTCGATAATGGTGGTACAGACTAAGATATGAAAACGTCGATGATAAAAGTCTTGCATAACCTTTTCCAGCTCGCGTTCATGCATTTGTCCATGCGCGACTTCTATTTTGGCATCGGGCAATAAGGCCTGCATTTCTTCAGCCATGTATTCTATTTTATCGACATGATTAAACAGCAGATAGACTTGCCCCCCGCGACGGATTTCTCGTAAACAGGCTTCTTTAACGGTGTCAGGGTTCCAGTCTTGCACAAAGGTTTGTACGGCCAGACGTTTGGCAGGCGGCGTGGCAATGATCGACAGATTGCGTAAGTCATTCATGGCCATATTTAAGGTACGAGGAATCGGCGTTGCTGTCATGGTGAGTACATCAACTTCGGTGCGGTATTTTTTGAGCTGTTCTTTCTGACGCACCCCAAATCGATGTTCTTCATCAATAATGATGAGCCCCAGATTGCCAAATTGCATATCGTTTTGAATCAGCTTATGCGTCCCAATAACAATGTCGACTTGGTTGTTTTGAACCGCAGTTAATATTTGTTTGGTTTCTTTAGCACTTTGAAAGCGCGATAAACCTTCAATTCGAATCGGCCAATCGGCAAATCGGTCTTTAAAGTTATCGAGATGTTGTTGTGCTAGCAGGGTTGTGGGGACGAGTACGGCGACTTGTTTACCACTATAGGCGGCGACAAAAGCGGCGCGCATAGCCACTTCGGTTTTGCCAAAGCCGACGTCACCACAAATAAGACGATCCATGGGTTTGGGCAAACGCATATCTTCAAGTACCGCCTCAATTGCCGCTTCTTGGTCGGGGGTTTCTTCAAACGGAAAATGGGCTGCAAATCGCGTATAAGCGTCTTCGTCCGCAATAAAAGAAAACCCGGGTTTGGCTTCTCGTTGTGCATAAATATCCAGAAGCTCTGCGGCAACATCGTGTGCTTTTTCGGCAGCTTTGCGTTTGGCTTTTTCCCATTTATCGGAGCCTAGTTTATGCAGTGGCGCGGTTTCAGCGTTAGCACCAGTATAGCGGCTGATTAGATGTAATGAGGTCACGGGCACATAGAGTTTGGCCTCATTGGCATACTGAATCATTAAAAATTCAGTTTCTTCATTTTGCAAGGAGAGGGTTTCGAGTCCTAAGTAACGGCCAACGCCATGGTCAAAATGCACGACCGGGTCACCGACTTCCAGCTCAACCAGGTTGCTAATGCCATTTTCAAATTCGCTATGTTTGCGCTTGCGGCGGCGTTTTTGGATAACAGTTTGGCCAAAAATTTGTGTTTCAGAAAGGATGCAGAATTCAGGTGTGGCGAGCGACTCTTCCAGTGGCCCAACGATGATTTGAAAGGGAAGTTCGCTGTGAATGAATTCTGACCAACTTTCAATCTGCTTAGGCAGTTTCTCTTTTAATTGCGGCGTATTTGAGAAAAGGCTTAACAGGGTTTCACGCCGACCAGTGGATTCGGCACAATAGAGAATACGTGTAGAAGCAGAGGTCTGGTATTGATCAATAAAGGCAATGAGTTTGGCAAAGGGATAGTCACTATTGGCTTGGATGGTTAGATCCGGCAGCGATTGGGTATCGAATTGAACGCCTTTATTATCATCGGACTCGGCTTGCAGTTGAATGCGATGAAACCCTCTCAATTCGGAAAAAACGTCGCGCTCGTTCAGAATCAGTTCTTGTGGCTGTAATAAAGGATAATCTGGATTGTGGCGGGCAATGTCAAAACGCTCTTGATAATCCTGCCAAGTGTGCTGAATACCCGTATTAATATCGGTATTACTGAAAAATAGACTGTTTTCAGGAAAATAATCAAACAGCGTAGCCACATCGGCATGAAATAACGACAAGTAATACTCTAAGCCATCTAGCGTTTGATTTTGGGTGACGGACTCATAAAGTTGGGTGTTACGAACCGTTTCACCAAAGTGCTTTCGTGCGTTTTGGCGAAATAATGTGATGCCGTCTGCGGTTAAATCATATTCTTTGGCAGGGAGCAGTTTAATTGACTCGATGGTGTCAATACTCCGTTGGGTTTCCGGGTCAAAGCTACGCAGACTATCAATTTCATTATCGAATAGGTCTAATCGATAAGGTTTTTGACTACCGATGGGGAAGAGATCAATAATGGAACCGCGAATCGCAAATTCGCCGTGTTCCATCACTTGGCTGACGCGTTTATAGCTGCCGTTCTCTAATTGTTGACAAAAAGCCTCCATGTCAATCACATCACCTTTTGCTAATAAAAAGGTATATTTTTCGATAAATGGGTGGGGAACCACTTTTTGGATCAGAGTGCTGATGGGAAGAATCAGTACTCCCTTTGGTAAGCTCGGCAGATGGTAAAGCGTGGTCAAGCGTTGTGAAATGATGTCTTGATGCGGCGAAAAGTGATCGTAAGGCAGGGTTTCCCATTCCGGAAACGTTAAAATGGGAAGGCGATCATCACTAAAAAATTCAAAAAGCGATTGATAAAGATTGGCATCAGCCATATTTTTGGTTAAAAAAATGACCAGGCCTGGGTGTTTTTGCGCTTTTGAGATAACTGCCAGAGCCGTTTCTGTCGTGTTGCGACAGTTCCAGTAAGAAAGGTGTCCCTTAAGGGGCAGTTTGGCTGCATTTAACAGCGCAGGAGCAGAATTCTGAGGGTTAGGCATCTTAGGGTATTGGTAAATTGAAATTGATGGTATTCTAACAAAATTGAATCGAGTCTGAAGCGGGGTTTTGCGATAAATGAATGGACGTTGGGCGTATTATTGGGTGCAAATCATGGCGCACAATTTGCCTATATTGTGGTTTGCGCTGATGGTGGGGTTACTTTTGATGGCATCAGGGCTTTTTGTTAAGGGAAGTCCGATTCAATTAGCGGACGCAATTTGGGTGTTGGGCAGTTTAATGGTTATGAGTGGGGTTGCCATTAAGTTATTTGATTCACTCAAAACGGCGGGGTTGTTGTTGGTGGTGACCAGTCTGATATGGTTTGGGGTATTGGGTTGTTTGGCTTGGTTGGGTGTGTCCTTGACTCAGATATCGGTCTTGGCACTGGTGGTGGTGGTGACCTTGGTCATGGGTAATTTAGTTCATTTATTGGCTTCCGTACTCCGAGAAATGGCGCGTGGAGCCTTCCAGCATGATGCCGTTGCAGAATCTTTGAAGTTGAATGCCATGCCTATTTTATTGTCGAATTTGACGACAACTTTTGGGTTTTCTGTCGCCGCCTTCTTTGATAGTCAGTTGATTGAAATGGCTTGGGTTGTTGGCCTGGGGGCTTTAATCAGTTATTTGGCAATCGTAACTTGGGTGCCGCTGATTTTATTAAGCTGGTTTTTAGAGTTTCGTGTCGGTCATTATGATGATCGTCATGGGTTTCTTGACGTGGTTCGTAAAATGCAGCGTTATCCTCGGTGGTTACAAGCGATGGTGTGGCTATCGTTAACGCTGTTGCTCATTAGTGGCGTCTATTTGAGTCAATTTATGGTTTCGTTAATCCCCGTTGCAATGATGTTATTTGCTTGTTGGATGCTGTTGTGGCTGGTTTGGCGCGACTGGCAGGTGTCTTTGATGGCTATTTTGACAAGTCTGGCGGCGATTGTGCTGGTGTTAACGGGGTATTTTAGTGTGCAATCGGTCGTCCAAATCTCAGCGGTGGTTTTAATTGTGCCGTTGGGGATTGTTTTGGATGATAGTATTCATTACTTTTCACGGTATTTACGTTCTAAACAAGGGTTTTTTAACACAGCAGAAAATTGCCATCGTTATGCATTGAGTTCGGTAGGGCGGCCTATCTGGTTAACCACGCAATTATTAGCTGTGGGGTTGCTTGTTTTAGGATTTCACCCAGATGAGTGGATTCGCCAAGCCAGTTTAGTTACTTTATTGGCGACTTTGCTGGCTTCGTATATTATCTTGTTGTGGCTCCCCGCTTTTCAACTGAAGTCTTGAGGACTCGCTTTGCGGAAAAAATGCCTTTGGTAATAAGAATATTTTAAAAAGAGATTGAAAATTTTAATTAGGATTTTGTCAGAATTTAAATGAGAATAACTACTTAAAACCAATAAATTGTAATTTTGCTTATCTCAGGTTTTTATAAACTATAAAAACTAAAAAAAGCATGTTATTATTGCAGCACACTTACTCAATGAGACCGTTGCACGAGATGGATGCACGAGTAAAACTGGTTAAAAACCACCTGGTTTTCGTTGAAAACTTTGCCAATAGCTCGCTATTGCCTGCGATTTTCGCCTGAATCAGTCAGTTTTTTCCTGATTTTTTCACCGCGCCCCCCCTCGTGCAAAGGTGTCAATATAATTGAATATTAAAAAGGATGGATTTATGGCAACAATTGTAATCGTTGGATCAAGTACCGGTGGATTGCCAATGGCATACGATGTTCGTAAGCAAATTGGCAAAGAACATACCGTTAAAGTGGTGAATGCCATTGATGAATTTAATTTTATTCCCTCTAACCCTTGGGTCGCTGTTGGTTGGCGTAAATCGTCTGATATTTCTTTTAAGCTCGAGCCGCATTTGGTTCGTAAAGGCATTGAGTTTTATCACCAAACAGCAACAAAACTAGATCCTCAAAACAACAAGCTGACGTTAAGTGACGGCAATGAAATGACGTATGACTATTTGGTCTTAGCCACCGGGCCTTCTTTGGCATTTGATGAAGTCGAAGGTTTAGGTCCCAAAAGTCAAGGTGGACATACCGTGTCCATTTGTACAACACCCCATGCCGTTGAAGCCTATGATCAATGGGAAGAATTTTGTCAAAACCCCGGGCCGATTGTGTTTGGCGCCGTTCAGGGAGCCTCTTGTTTTGGTCCGGCCTATGAATTTGGCATGATCATGGAAACGGATTTGCGTAAGCGTAAAATCCGCAGTCAGGTTCCTATGACGTTTGTTACTTCAGAACCTTATATTGGGCATTTGGGGCTTGGTGGTGTTGGGGATTCCAAGGGGTTGATGGAAAATGAAATGCGTGATCGCCACATTAACTGGATTTGTAATGCCAAAGTGACCAAAATTGAAGCGGGTAAAATGTATGTGGACGAGTATAATCACCGAGGAGATGTGATTGATCAGCACGAACTGCCGTTCAAATATTCGATGATGTTACCGGCCTTTAAGGGATCAAAGTTTTTACAAGATTTGGTTGAGCCGGAAAATATGGGGGGGCCTTTAGTTAATCCTCGTGGGTTCGTTAAAGTGGACAGTTATAGTCGGAATGCGACCTATCATAATATTTATGCTTTAGGGGTTGGTATTGCGATTCCGCCTGTAGAGGCAACGCCAGTGCCGGTTGGAACACCCAAAACCGGCTTGATGATTGAATCAATGGTGACGGCAATTTGTCACAATATTGAAGCCAATTTGGCCGGCAAAGGTCCCGTTGAAGAGCCGACTTGGAATACGGTTTGTTTAGCGGATATGGGGGATACGGGAGCTGCATTTGTTGCGTTACCCCAAATTCCACCCCGTAATCTAACTTGGGCAAAACGGGGTAAATGGGTGCATTTGGCTAAGATTGCATTCGAGAAGTATTTTATCCGTAATATGAAGGCGGGTAATTCAGAACCGATCTATCAGAAATATATTATGAAAATGCTTGGCATTAGCCGGTTAAAGTCAGAAAAGCAATAATTTTTCTTGCAGAGTTAAATCATAAACGCCCTCGAATGAGGGCGTTTTTGTTGGTGCCGACAAAACTTTAATCGGTATAATACCGCGATGAATTTAATGCAGACACTCTATTTTTTTGATTTATTGGGCACCGTTGTTTTTGCGATGACAGGGTTGTTGGCGGCAAGTCGTAAGCAGTTAGATTTATTTGGTGCGGTTGTTATTGCAATGGTCACCGCTGTGGGGGGGGGTACTTTAAGGGATTTGATTTTAGATCAACCTGTTTTTTGGATCAGCCAAAACATCTACTTGTATGTGGTGGTGGTTTCAACCTTGTTTCTGTTCTTTTATGCCCGTTTCAAAACCATTCCGATTAAATTTTTGTTGTATCTCGATGCGTTAGGCTTGGCGGTTTTTAGCGTGATTGGCGCACAAAAAGCAATGGGGCTGGGGTTGTCAGATCCGATTGTGATTATGACGGGGGTTATGACGGGGGTGGTCGGTGGCGTCATCCGAGACGTACTAATGGGAGAAGTTCCATTGATTTTCCGTAAAGAAATTTATGCGACGGCTTCATTTATTGGGATCAGTTTGTTACTGATTTTAGTGGGCTGGAATATTCCCGTTGATATGGCGATTATTGGCTCAATTGGGGTGATTTTTACCCTTAGGGTTTGGGCGTTGGTGTTTAATGTGGGGCTGCCAGTGTTTCAACCTATTAATCCGCCGGATTGAGATGCTGATACCCTCTACTTTTTAACTGCAAGGAATCTTATGTTTAAGCTACCCTATGAATTGTTATTGGGCATTCGCTATACGCGTGCCAAGCGGCGAAATGGGTTTATTTCGTTTATATCCTTGTCGTCGATGATTGGCATCGCGTTAGGGGTGACGGCACTGATTACCGTACTGTCTATTATGAATGGTTTTCAGCAAGAATTGCGGGATCGAATTTTGGATATGACGGCTCATATGACGCTATCCCAACAGGGCGAGCGATTAAATCATTGGCAAGACCTATATCATGTCGTTAAAACCCTACCCAATGTTTCCGGCGCCGCACCTAATGCAATGGGACAGGGCATGTTGACGCATGGCGATAAGGTCAAAGGGGTATTGGTTCGAGGCGTGTTGCCGCGTTATGAAAGGGAAGTGGCAGATATAGATAGCAAGATGGTTTATGGAAAATTGGCAGACTTAGCCTCACGAGAATACAACATTATTATCGGTACAGAATTGGCAAATGGTTTAGGGGTTTCGATGGGTGATAAAATTACCATGGTTGCACCTCAAGCCGCTATTTCTCCTATGGGGGTCATGCCTCGATTAAAACGCTTTACGGTTTCAGGTCTGTTTGAGGTGGGGATGCATGAGTATGACAGTGCACTGGCCATTATTCATATTGAAGACGCTCAACGTCTTTTTAAGATGGATCATCAGGTTTCCGCTTTGCAGTTGCGATTGGACAATTTATTTGATGTGCAAACGGTACGGCAGCATCTGAAGGATACGTTGGATGATGTTTTGTATATGCGCGATTGGACACAACAACATGCCAATTTTTTTAAAGCCATCGAAATGGAAAAGAAAATGATGTTTATTGTTTTGGCGTTGATTATTATGGTCGCCGCTTTTAACATTGTCTCAACCATGGTGATGGTGGTAACCGATAAGCAAAAAGACATTGCCGTATTAAGAACCATTGGCGCAGCGCCATGGAGTATTCAAACCATTTTTATGGTGCAAGGAATGATTATTGGCGTCATGGGGGCTGTTTTTGGAATTGCAGGTGGCGTTGCCATTGCATTGAATATTGATGTCATTGTGCCGTTTATTGAAGGCGTGTTTGGCTTTGAGTTTTTCCCGGCAGATGTGTATTACATTAGTAAAATCCCCTCTGACTTACATTGGGAGGATGTTTGGTTTGTGGCCGGATTGGCGTTCGTATTAACCTTGTTGGCGACACTTTACCCTGCAAGACGAGCCGCTAAAACCCAACCGGCGGAGGCCTTGCGTTATGAGTGATGCACCCATTTTACAAGCAACAAAATTGGCGAAAACCTATCAAGATGGCAAACTAAAAACGCCCGTTATTCAGGGGTTAGATTTTACTTTAAAGGCCTGTGAAAAGGTTGCCATCGTTGGCACTTCCGGGTCTGGTAAAAGCACCTTATTACATTTATTAGCGGGATTGGATCAGCCTTCTTCAGGAGAGGTTAGGCTGATGGGGATGCCCTTTTCGAGTTTAAGCGATGTCAAGCGGGGGCGATTGCGTAATCAATATTTGGGATTTGTGTATCAGTTTCATTTTTTGTTGCCGGAATTGAGTGCGCTGGAAAATGTCATGCTGCCTTTAAGGGTGCGACGGCAAGCGCCAGGCCTGGCGGAAATCGAAGCCAAGCGGTTACTGGATCGGGTGGGGTTATCGCATCGATTACAACACAAGTCCTCTGAGTTATCGGGGGGGGAGCGCCAAAGAGTTGCGATTGCACGCGCGTTAATTACGCGTCCCGCTTGCGTGTTGGCCGATGAACCCACCGGAAATTTGGATGCGCATTCGGCACAGCAGGTATTTGATTTGATGTTGACTTTAAATGAAGAACAAAAAACGGCTTTGGTTGTGGTTACACATGATTTAAATTTGGCTGCACAGATGGATCGAAAATTTCAATTAACCGAAGGGCGTTTTGTGTCGCCAACGATTGAAGCAGCGGTTTAATATGTTATCTATTCAATCGATTGATTTAATGGCGGGCAGTAAGCTGTTGCTCCAACAAGCCAGCCTAACTATTCATCCTGGTCAAAAGGTGGGGCTGATTGGTGCAAATGGTGCGGGCAAGTCAACTTTGTTTAAAGCCATACTCAATCAAGTTCCTTTGGAGGCAGGGCAAATTCAAATGCCGGAAGGATGGTTGGTAGGTTATGTAGAACAGGAGCAGTCTCATTTACATATGACTGCGCTGGACTATGTGATGCAAGGAGACTCACTTTATGCCAAAGTACGAGCCAAAATTGACGATGCTGAATTGCTCAATTCTCATCAGGATTTAGTGGCTGCTTATGATCAATTGGATTTGATAGATGGTTATGACATTCCACAAAAAGCGCAGCAGTTATTGTTTGGCTTGGGGTTTAGCGACGCAGACTTGGCCAAGCAGGTGGGGGATTTTTCCGGGGGGTGGCAAGTGCGCCTTAAGCTGGCGTCGGCTTTAATGCAGAGGGCAGATTTACTCCTATTAGATGAACCGACTAACCACTTGGATATTGAAGCGGTTTCCTGGTTAGTCCAGTGGCTTAAGCAATTTAGGGGCGCGGTGTTGGTGATTTCTCATGACCGGTTGTTCTTAGATGAGGTTGTGCAAGGGATTGCGCATTTGGATCAGGCTAAAATCCAATTGTACAGCGGAAACTTTGCCGCTTTTGAACGACAGCGCAATGCCCAGCTGATGCAACAACAAGCTTTGCATGATAAGCAAAAACAGCAAATGCAGCATTTAAAATCCTTTATAGAGCGTTTTAAAGCCAAAGCCAGTAAGGCCAAGCAAGCCCAAAGCCGAGTGAAGGCATTGGAAAGAATGGAATCTGTCGCGGCTGTTCAGGCGATGAATCCTTTTCAGTTTCAAATTGAATCGCCTGATTTTCTGCCCGATCCCATGTTGGAAGTAGACGCGTTAAGCTTTGGCTATGATACAGCGCAAATTTTTAACGACGTGAGTTTAACCTTGCGAGCGGGAGACCGCATTGGCTTAGTCGGTATTAACGGTTCTGGAAAATCAACGTTGTTAAAATGTTTGATTCAGGAATTGCCCCCATCAGGCGGGAAAGTTCGTCACAGCAAAGGATTAAAAATTGGTTATTTTGCCCAGCATCAATTGGACGCATTAAATCCTCAACAATCACCCGTAGCGCATCTGTTAACTTTGGAAGGCTCTGATCAAAATCGGATCACCGATCAGCAGGCGCGTAATTTCTTGGGGCAGTTTGGTTTTTCCGCCGACCAAGCTTTAAGCCCGGTGGTTGATTTTTCGGGGGGAGAAAAGGCACGCTTGTGTTTGGCTTTGATGATTTATCAAAAGCCGAATTTAATTATCTTAGACGAACCAACCAACCATTTGGATATGGAAACCCGTGATGCGTTGGAATTGGCGTTACAGGATTTTTCGGGGGCGTTGATATTGGTGAGCCACGACCAGCATTTATTAACCAGTATCGTAGATCAGTTTTGGTGGGTACATAATCAGCAAGTTACCCGTTATCAGGGTGATTTGGAGTCTTATCTGAGTCAGCGTTTACGAGCGTTGAAGGAAAAACAATCCTCTGCAAAGGCAGGGTCTGAAAAAATCACCAGGCCTGGTGACAATACGCAGCCAAACCCCGTCCATGATAAAAAAGCACAACGTCAGCAAAATGCGGCAATGCGTCAACAGATGCAGCAAGTAATACGTCAACCCAAACAGCAGTTACAAAAAATCGAAAAACAGTTATCATCCGCACAACAAGCATTGTTGAGCTGTCATCAAAAGATGGAAGATGCCAGTTTGTATGAGTCGCATCGAGCAGATGAATTGAAAGCGGTTTTATTAACTGAGGCTCAGCTTAAATCGGAGATTGATGATTTGGAAGAGCGTTGGTTGAGTTTGGAAGTCGAACTGGAAGACCTTGTCGCCCAGTTCGAAGAAGCTTAAGACTCTCGACAATTGCGGAAAGCGCAGCCGTGTTTCATGCCAAATTTATTTAAAATATAAACCATTGGACAGAATCCGCTGAAGCCTGAAATTAATAGGTTGATGCCGACAAACCCGGTGAGCAATAGCCATAGAGGGGAAATGGCATAAGCTAATATTGCAGAAAGTAGAACGATTGTTCCAACCATAATCATCATGAATTTTTCAATTACCATAGCGTTTCCTTTAAGATTTACTGCGCCCTATTTGAAAGAATATAACTTTATCATCATATCATGATATTTGTAATAAACAAAATTGCCGACCTTAAATAAATTCTATGCTTTACTTTCAATAAGTCACTAAAATCAGTATAATTTGCCGTTTATTTTGTAATGCCGTTGAAGTGGTCGTCCTCTTTGTTAATCGGACTTTAAATTTTTGAGATCAATACCTATGCAAGTAACCGTAGAAAAACCAGAATCAGGCTTAGAACATACTATTAATGTCACCTTACCATCCACTGATTTAGACAGCAAAGTTGAAAAACGTTTAGCGCAAATGCGGTCTACCGTGAAAATGGATGGATTTCGTCCAGGTAAAGTCCCGCTGTCGATTGTTAAGAAACGCTATGGCGGTCAGGTACGTCAAGAAATGTTGGGCGAAACGGTGCAAGAATCCTTTTATAATGCGATTAATCAACAAGACCTTAATGTGGCAGGATACCCTCAATTCCATAAGCTGGATGAACAAGATGGTCAAATTCTTTATTCAGCCAAATTTGAAGTTTTCCCTGAAATTAAATTGCCAAAATTTGACACTTTATCCATTGAAGTGAATCAATCAGAAGTAACCGATGCAGATGTTGAAATGATGGTCACTAAATTGCGTGAACAAAAATCTGCTTGGAAATCTGCTAATGGCAATAAAAAAGCCAAAGCCGGTGATCAGGTCATTATTGATTTCGTTGGTAAAAAAGACGGTGTTGAGTTTGAGGGCGGAAAAGCCGAAGATGTTCCTTTAGAATTGGGTTCAGGTCGTATGATCCCCGGTTTTGAAGAAGGCATTGAAGGGATGAAGAAGGGGGAAGAAAAAACCATCGAAGTGACCTTTCCAGAGGACTATCAATCCGAAGACTTAAAAGGTCAAACCGTCACTTTTGATATCACAGTACATTCAGTGCAATCCAAGGTTCTTCCTGAAATTGATGAAGAGTTTGTCAAGTCATTGGGGGTTGAAGCTGGAACGGAAGAAGCCTTGATTGAAGAAGTTACTGCTAATATGAAAAAAGAATTGGCGCGTGCGGTGGAAAACAAAAATCGTTCATTAGTATTAGATGCCTTATCTGAAGCCGTTGAAGTTGACTTGCCACAATCGTTAGTGCAGCAAGAGGCACAAACGTTATTAAATCGTCAAGCCGAACAATTTAAACAGCAAGGTTTAAAGCCTGAAGACTTGGGGATGAATGCCGATATGTTTAAAGAAGAAGCGGAAAAACGCGTTAAAATCGGTTTGGTTCTGGGTGAAGTGATCAAGCAAAATAATATTGAAGCCACGGATGAAGGTCGTAAAGCTTTCATCGAAGAACAGGCCTCTTCTTATGATGATCCGCAAGAAGTCATTAATTGGTATGCGAACAACCCGGACGCGCAGAAAGAAATTGATGCCATTTTGATCGAAAGAGAAATTACCAAAAGTATCCTGGCTGAGGCAAACGTAAAAGAAGTATCAAAAAAATTCGAAGAAATTGTCAATACAGCCGCTTAATTTAGGGTGTTTACGGCGTTAAAAACTTAACCGATATTATGCAGTGTTTTTGTGTAATGAAGGTTAAGTTTTTTTAGAGACCTTTGTATAAGTGGGACGCGAAACAAAAATGTGGGAAAATATGAAGAATTTTAACCATTTTTATTTGTGTAACCATCTCGTGCAACGGTCTCTTTTCGTTTTAAAATCAAAAATATCTGTTGGTATGCCTTTCCCCCTGTCTCAATTCTAAGAAATAATTGAAATGTTCAGGAAATCACGGCAATATATTATTTTCATTAAACGGCCTTTGTTATTACTAAAAGGGTCACACAAAAAAAGGTTTATCTGAATGTACTCCCTTCCAATTCAAGACGCGCTCATTCCAATGGTTATTGAACAAACCAGTCGAGGTGAAAGATCTTTCGATATTTATTCCCGTCTTTTAAAAGAAAGAGTTATTTTTCTGGTGGGGCAGGTCGAAGATCATATGGCAAATTTAATTGTTGCTCAGTTGTTATTTTTGGAGTCTGAAAATCCAGATAAAGATATTCACCTTTATATAAATTCCCCGGGAGGAAGTGTCACAGCCGGTATGGCTATTTACGATACCATGCGATTTATTAAACCTGATGTCAGTACCATGTGTATTGGACAAGCTGCCAGTATGGGGTCGTTTTTACTGTCTGCAGGCGCAAAAGGTAAGCGTTTTGTACTGCCAAATTCACGGATTATGATCCACCAGCCGTTGGGTGGTTTTCAAGGCCAAGCCTCAGATATCGAAATCCATGCTAAAGAGATTATTCAGGTCAAACAGCGCTTGAACCAGGCATTGGCAGATCATACCGGGCAACCATTAGACATTATTGAAAATGACACGGATCGTGATAATTTTATGAGCGCGCAAGCAGCTTGTGATTATGGTTTAGTAGATAAAGTGCTATCACAACGTTAAATAACAAAGGCAATTATATGAGCGAAAAAATGTTGTATTGTTCATTTTGTGGTAAAGCACAGGATGAAGTCAAAAAACTGATTGCAGGGCCTTCTGTTTATATTTGTGATGAATGTGTTGAGTTGTGCAATGATATTTTAAAAGAAGAATTTGGTGAGGAATCACTCAATCACTTCGAGCTTGAGCATCTGCCCACACCTCATGAAATCAGTGCCATTCTAGATGATTATGTCATTGGTCAGTTTCAGGCAAAAAAAGTATTATCTGTTGCTGTCTATAATCATTATCGTCGTCTTCAAAGTGGTTATCAAAAAGATGATGTTGAACTGAATAAAAGTAATATCTTGTTGATTGGCCCCACCGGGTCTGGAAAGACACTATTGGCACAGACATTAGCACGTTTATTGGATGTGCCTTTTGCGATTGCAGATGCGACGACGTTAACGGAAGCTGGCTATGTGGGTGAAGATGTAGAAAGTATTGTGCTTAAATTGTTACAGCGTTGTGATAATGATCCGGAAAAGGCGGAAAGAGGCATTATTTATATTGATGAAATCGATAAGATCACCCGTAAGTCAGAAAACCCATCGATCACCCGTGATGTATCCGGTGAAGGTGTGCAACAGGCCTTATTGAAGCTGATTGAAGGGACGGTTGCCAATATCCCGCCTCAGGGTGGGCGCAAACACCCCAATCAAGATATGATTCAAGTGGATACTTCAAAAATTCTATTTATTGTTGGTGGGGCTTTTGAGGGGCTTGAAAAAATAATAGAACAGCGTACCGAAAAGAATATCGGTATTGGTTTTTCAGCAGATGTTAAATCTTCAGAGAAAAAAGCGACGGTTTCGGAAGTTTTCCGTCATATTGAGCCAGAAGATTTGGTGAAATTTGGGCTCATTCCAGAATTTGTTGGGCGTTTGCCGATAGTCGCTTCTTTGGAAGAATTGGATGAAAAAGCACTGGTTCAGATTTTAACTGAACCCAAAAATGCTTTTGTCAAACAATATCAGAAAATGTTTGAGTTGGAAGGGGCTTCGTTGGAGTTCCGAAAAGATTCATTAACCGAGATTGCGAAATTGGCGATTGAAAGAAAAACCGGTGCGCGTGGTTTGCGTTCTATCCTTGAAAAAACCTTATTAGACACTATGTATGACTTACCCAGTTTGGAAAATGTCGAAAAAGTCGTAATTAATAAGGCGGTGATTAAAGGCACTAAAAAACCCATTCTGATGTATCACAAAGCCAGCCAGAAAGCATCAAGTTAACCGAGTTGCCCCTGTCTAAAAGTGATTGAGGTCAACATTCTGGTTGGCCTATTTACGGATTCCCTATGAAGTGGTAATCTGTAAAATCTTTGACCCCGTTTATTTTTTGCCCTAAGTGGCAAGCTTATTGTTTACAGATTGAAATGTAGAGGCTGTTGAGGTCTCATCCCTTTTCAACATAATACGAGCCGGAAATGTTATGGATATTGATCAAGTAGAATTCAAAACCAATGTATTTGTATTGGCATTAAGAGATGTTGTTGTTTTCCCTGGTATGGTTGTGCCGCTTTTTGTTGGTCGTGAAAAGTCCATGAATGCCTTAAATGCGGCCATGGCTGAAGATAAGCAGATCTTTTTAGTCACTCAAAAAAATGCAACGGAAGAGAGCCCAACGATCGATAACCTTTATGATATTGGGGTTATGGCGAATATTTTACAGCTGCTCAAATTACCTGATGGAACCTTGAAAGTCTTGGTGGAAGGGGTGAAACGCTTCGAATTAGTGGGATTAACGGATCGAACTGATGTTTTAATGGCTGATATTCAGCAGATGGCCTCTAATGAGTCATTGGATTCAGAAGGGGACGCCTTGGTGAGAAGCATTCAAGAGCGCTTTCAAGATTATGCTGACATGAAGAAAAAAGTGCCGACAGAGGTGATTAAAAGTGTCCGGAAAACCCGAGAGCCAAATCGTTTGGTGGATACCATTTCGGCGAATTTGAAATTGGGTATTGAGGAAAAACAATCTCTTTTAGAAATCTTGTCTGTTAATGAGCGTTTGGAACATATTTTAAGAACGCTGGAAACAGAGTTGGAAATGCTTGAGTCAGAGCAACGCATTAATCGTCGTGTTAAGAAAAAAATGGATCAGACACAGCGCAATTTTTATTTAAACACCAAATTACAAGCGATTCATGAGGAGTTGGGAGAAGCGTCCGAAGATGGTTTAAAAGAGTTTGATCGTCTAAAAGAACAGGTTGAAGCAGCCGGTATGCCTGAAGCGGCTTTAAAAGTCACCCATGAAGAATTAAAGCGACTTAAAATGATGTCCCCACAGTCCCCGGAAGCCAATATTATTCGCACTTATGTGGAATGGATGGTGGCGATTCCTTGGAAGAAACGGACTCGCGTTTCTAAAGATCTACAAAAGGCGCAAACGATATTGGATAAGCGGCATTATGGCCTAGATAAGGTTAAAGAACGTATTATCGAGTATTTAGCGGTGCAAAAACGCGTTAGAAAGATAAAAGGCCCTATCTTATGTTTGGTCGGCCCCCCGGGGGTAGGAAAAACCTCTCTAGCGAGATCCATCGCAGAAGCGACCAATCGTAAGTATGTTCGGATGTCTTTAGGGGGGGTGCGAGATGAAGCAGAAATTAGAGGGCATCGCAAAACCTATCTAGGGGCTTTGCCAGGTCGTATTATTCAAAAAATGAAGGTTGCAGGAACACGTAATCCATTATTTTTGTTAGATGAAATCGATAAGATGGCCAGAGATAATCGTGGAGATCCTGCCAGCGCGTTGTTAGAAGTCTTGGATCCTGAACAAAATAATGCCTTTAATGATCATTACCTGGAAGTAGATTATGATTTGTCTGATGTGATGTTTGTGGCAACTTCAAATTCGATGGATATTCCGGAAGCCTTGTTGGATCGGATGGAAATCATTGATTTGGCAGGTTATACCGAAAACGAAAAACTCAATATTGCCGACCGGCATTTATTGCCACGAGCATTGAAAGATCATGGGTTGAAATCTGAGGAGATAGAGGTAACTCGTGAAGCTATTTTGGAAATTATTCAAACCTACACGCGTGAAGCAGGCGTGCGGTTACTCGATCAAAACCTAGCCAAAATTTGTCGTAAATCGGTTAAGGAATTGGTGACTGGAGAAGCCAAAGATTCTATTCAGGTCACCCCCGGCTTATTGGAAAAATACCTTGGTGTTGCAAAATATCGTTTTGGAATGGCTGATGAACGTAGCCAGATTGGTCAGGTTGCCGGATTAGCTTGGACACGCGTTGGTGGTGATTTGTTACGTATAGAAGCCACAGCCATGCCCGGTAAAGGTAAAAACACTTCGACAGGCCAGTTAGGCAGTGTGATGCAAGAATCCACTCAGGCGGCAATGAGTGTTATTAGAAGTCGATCAAAAGAACTGGGGTTGGATGATGACTTTTATGAAAAACAAGATATTCATTTACATTTCCCAGAAGGTGCGATTAAAAAAGATGGCCCCAGTGCCGGGATTGCTATCTGTACAGCCATTGCGTCCGTTTTAACTAATATTGCTGTTCGCTCTGACGTGGCGATGACGGGTGAAATTACCCTACGAGGTGAAGTCCTCCCGATTGGCGGCTTAAAAGAAAAGTTATTGGCTGCTGCAAGAGGGGGAATAAAAACCGTTTTAATTCCTTATGACAATGTTAGAGATCTCGCCGAGATTGCTGATGAGGTAAAATCCGGTTTGGATATTCATCCGGTGCAATGGATTGATGAAGTCTTTAAGATCGCGCTTGAGCGGTTACCAAAGTCCCGAGAGGCAGGCGCCTCAGAGATTAGTATGGGTGAAGATTTAGAAAAAATAGTTGCAAATAAGCCCTCTGATAAGCAAATTATTAAAAAAACAGCTAAAAGGCACTGAAAATTGGCAAAATTCTATTATTCGGGCTTGACAGTAAATGTTGAACGCTGATATAACTACCTGCAAGCCTGAGGGTGGTCAAAGAATACTAAATACAATGGAGAAACTTTAATCATGAATAAGACCGAATTAGTTAGTGCAATAGCAGAAGAAGCCGGATTAACCAAAGCAGATGCTGCGAAAGCACTTGAAGCAACTGTTTCAACTGTAACAAAAGCCTTAAGCTCAGGAGACTCTGTTGCGATTATTGGTTTTGGTACTTTTAAAGTGGGTGAGCGTTCAGCTCGTACGGGTCGTAATCCGCAGACAGGTGCAGAAATGCAAATCCCTGCTGCACGTGTTCCTAAATTTTCTGCCGGTAAAGCATTGAAAGAAGCGGTTAACTAAGCTGATAAGCGGAATTGTTAATTGTAAAAACCTTTCATTTTTAACCAAATCAATAGGTTAAAAATTGAGAGGTTTTTTTGTGTAAAGTTTTAATAAAAAAAATAGCAAAGTGTTTGACAAAGCGCCGCAAGGCCTTATAATACGCGCATCAGTTAATCCAAGGTCATGCGTTTTGGATTAAGTGCGAAGACATCAAAATTGGGTGATTAGCTCAGCTGGGAGAGCATCGCCCTTACAAGGCGAGGGTCACTGGTTCGAACCCAGTATCACCCACCAATTTTGAGACCCAATACGGAGTGGTAGTTCAGCTGGTTAGAATACTTGCCTGTCACGCAGGGGGTCGCGGGTTCGAGTCCCGTCCACTCCGCCATTATGGTCTTTATCATAAATGTTTTTAGCAAGCTGTTATACGAATTAGTATATGTTTTTGGGTGATTAGCTCAGCTGGGAGAGCATCGCCCTTACAAGGCGAGGGTCACTGGTTCGAACCCAGTATCACCCACCATTATCAATAAGTTAGTACCCTGTTCGGAGTGGTAGTTCAGCTGGTTAGAATACTTGCCTGTCACGCAGGGGGTCGCGGGTTCGAGTCCCGTCCACTCCGCCATTATTTACCTTTCTGTTTATTTTCTAATTTTTCTTTGTATTCCTATTTATATTCGTGAAGCCATCTCGTGCAAAGGTGTCAATTTATATCCGTCTTGTTATCGATCATTTGGATGCCTTGCGTTGAGGCATAAAAAAGCCCCTTGCGGAGCTTTTCAGTGTAAAAATACCCAGGCCTGGTAGGTTTAGGTGCTGGCAGTGGTATTATAGCCACCATCCACATAGGTAATTTCACCGGTAATGCCTGATGCGAGGTCAGAGCATAAAAAGGCGGCAGTATTGCCTACTTCTTCGATGGTGACATTGCGTCTTAACGGCGTGGCTAAGGCGGCTTTATCCAACATGCTTCTAAAATCCTTAATGCCTGATGCAGCAAGGGTTCGAATAGGGCCTGCAGACACCGCATTGACACGAATGTCATCCTGACCTAAGTCAGCAGCCAGATAGCGAACAGTGGCTTCTAGAGACGCTTTGGCGATTCCCATTACATTATAGTTTGGTACTGCTCTTTCCGCACCAAGGTAGGATAGCGTTAGGACTGAGCCATGGTTTTTCTTAAGCATATCATAGCCAGCCTTAGTGAGTGCAGTCAGGCTATAAGCGGAAATGTCGTGAGCCGTTGCGAAGCCTTCACGGGTAGAAGCGTCAATCATGCGTCCTTCTAATTCTGCTCTAGGGGCAAAAGCGACTGAGTGCACTAAGATGTCCAAACCGTCCCAATGCTGTTTGAGTTCTGCAAAGACGTGCTCAATTTGTTCATCTGAAGCCACATCTAACGGCAGGACGATATTTGACTCCAATTCTGCTGCCACTTTTTCCACTCGGCTTTTCAGCTTTTCGGTTTGATAGGTCAAGGCGATTTCTGCACCTTGTTCCCGCATTTGTTTTGCAATACCATAAGCAATTGATTTGTTGTTAGCGACGCCAACAATCAACGCCTTCTTACCCGTTAGAAACCCCATTTTAACTCCTTTTAATTAAGCAAATTCGGTTGGTCAATAATGTCGGATATTATAACGTAAAATGCCGTTATAATAAGACCTTTTAAGGTGGTCTGATGGTGTTCAATATCAGTCAGTTTGGATAAAATTTATATTAATAAATTGGTTTATAAGTGTTTTATAACTTAATAAAAAATATAGTCATTATTGTTTTTTCAATAACCGTTATTGGGTGTGATGCCAGCCGTTGGAACAGTCCTTATGATGTGGATAAGGCACAAGAACCCATTCTGTTTAATTCCTTTTCCTCTAAGCCCAAACACTTGGATCCTGTGGTGTCTTATAATGCTAATGAATGGGCTATTTTAAGCCAAATTGTTGAGCCTCCGTTGCAGTATCATTATTTTAAGCGACCTTATACGCTTGAACCTTTAACGCTAGAGGTTATGCCCAGTGTGACCTATCTAAATGCCGAAGGGCAACCCGTTTCAGGGACGGATAGCTCTGAGGTTGCCTATTCTGAATATGTGTTTCGGTTGAAGCCCGATATTTTTTTTCAGCCCCATCCAGCCTTTGTTAAGGATGAAACAGGCGCATTACACTTTCAAAATATCCCCCCCGCTCAATTAACTGAGATTGAGACCTTGGCCGATTTTAAAACCCTGGCCACTCGACGATTAACCGCTGAAGATTATGTTTATGCCATAAAGCGTATGGCACTAATCCAGAACCATTCCCCCATTCTTGGCACTCTGCAACACTACATTGTCGGGTTAGCGACTTTTTCGGAACAGATGTCAGATGTGTCACCCAGTGTCAAGCAGTTGCGAGATGCGAGTATCGCTGGCGTGATTGTTGATTCTGAGACGCAATGGCGGATTCGAATCAAGGGCGTATATCCGCAATTTTTATATTGGTTAAGCATGAATTTTTTTGCTCCCATCCCTTGGGAAGCTGAAGTATTTTATGATCAAGCGGGGTTAGCCACCAAAAATATCAGCTTAGATACCTATCCTGTCGGCACAGGCGCTTATCAATTGGTCGAAAATAATCCCAATAAACAGATGCGTTTGGTGGTTAATCCTCACTATAATCATGGGGTTTATCCGGGTGAAGGCTTGCCTAAGGATGCAAATCCCGCTTTATTGGCAGATGCCGGCAAACCCTTACCCTTTATTAAAGAGGTGATTTACAGCCTTGAAAAGGAAAGTGTTCCCTTATGGAATAAGTTTTTGCAAGGCTATTACGATGCTTCAGGGGTGAGCTCTGATAGTTTTGATCAGGCAGTCTCTGTTTCTAGTAGTGGCAGTTTGGCATTAACCGAAGAAATGCGTGAAAAGGGTATTCAATTTTTAAACACGGTTGAACCGTCAATATTTTATTTTGGGTTCAATATGGAAGACCCTGTCGTTGGCGGCTACTCAGAACAGCAAAAAAAATTCCGTCAGGCGATCAGTATCGCCCTAAACTTTGAAGATTATGTTTCTATTTTTATGAATGGACGGGGGATTGTTGCTCAAGGCCCCATCCCTCCGGGTATTTTTGGTTATGAAACCGATGAGAAAGCGGCTTTGAATCCTTGGGTCTATGAATGGCAAACTGGCCGAGCGCAACGCAAATCCATTGAAGTAGCGAAAAATTTGCTGGCTGAAGCGGGTTACCCAAACGGCCGCAAACCGAACGGAGCGCCTTTGGTGCTCTATTACGATACCGCAGCAACAGGCCCGGATAGTAAGGCACAGTTAAATTGGTATCGTAAACAGTTTCAAAAGCTGGGCATTGAATTGGTGATTCGAGCGACAGACTATAACCGATTTCAAGATAAAATGCGGGGGGCGAAAGCACAGCTGTTCTCGTGGGGTTGGAACGCCGATTATCCTGACCCAGAAAACTTTTTATTTTTATTAAATGGCAATCAGTCGATTGTTAAAACCCATGGTGCGGGCGTTAATTATGCAAATTATGATAATGCTGAATTTAATCGATTATTTCAGCAAATTAAAACCATGCAGAATTCCCCGCAAAGATTCGCCCTGGTTCAAAAAATGGTCAAAATTGTGCAAGAAGATGCGCCTTGGGTTTGGGGCGTACATCCAAAAAGTTTGGCGCTGTATCATCGCTGGTATCACAATGTTTGGGCCAATCCATTAGCTAATAACACGTTGAAATACAAGCGGATTGATGCCGAATTACGAGATTATTCCCAAAGGCAGTGGAATCGACCGACTTTTTGGCCGATGGTATTATTGTTCGCAGTGAGTGTGATTTTGTTTTGGCCATTAAGGTCTGCCTATCGAAAACGACAACAGGCCGTTATTGTGCCTAAATCATCGAGGAATTAACGGATGTTGACTTATATTATTCGTCGGTTAGTATTCGCGGTTCCGATTTTAATTGGGGTTAACTTAATTACCTTTGCCTTGTTTTTTATGGTGAATACGCCAGACGATATGGCCAGATCTCAGTTGGGGGCAAAGCAAACGTCTGCCGAAATGATTGCTGCCTGGAAGCAGCAAAAAGGCTATGACAAGCCCCTGTTTTACAATGAAAAACAACCAGGCCTGGCCAAATTTTATGATACTTTGTATGTGCAGGAATCGTTAAAATTGTTTTGGTTTGATTTTGGTCAAGCGGACGATGGCCGCCAAATTTCAGCCGATATTCAACAACGAATGGCGCCCAGTTTGGCGATTGCCATACCCACTTTTGTGATTGGACTGGTGACCAATATTGCTTTTGCATTACTCATTGTATTGTTTCGAGGGTCTGTTCTGGATACGGCTACCATGGTAGTGGCCGTCGCCATTATGTCTATTTCAGGACTTTTTTATATTATTGCCGGTCAAGTCTTATTCAGTAAGCTTTGGCATTGGGTTCCCATTTCGGGGTATGCTGAGGGCTGGGATAGTATCAAATTCATGATCCTCCCTGTTATGATTGGGGTGTTTGCCGGCTTAGGGGCAGGTATCCGTTGGTATCGGAGTTTATTTTTAGAAGAGATTCATAAAGATTATGTGCGTACCGCTCGTGCAAAAGGTTTATCAGAAATCAAAGTGTTGTTCGGACATGTTTTGCAAAATGGTTTATTGCCGATTTTAACCGGCGTGGTGGTGGTGATTCCGACCTTGTTTATGGGCAGTTTGATTATGGAATCTTTTTTTGGGATTCCCGGTTTAGGCAGCTATACCATTGATGCCATTAATGCTCAGGATTTTGGGATCGTCAAAGCCATGGTGTTTTTAGGCTCCGTTTTATATATCGTTGGCCTTATCTTGACGGATATTTCTTATACCTATTTCGATCCCAGAGTGAGGTTAACGGCATGAATGACTTTGCGCTAACCCCTTTGTGGACAGATTGGATGATTTGGGGTTTGATCGCTTCCTTTGCTTACCTAGGTGTATTGGTTCGTCGATCTAGGCAGGTTGCCCAGCAATGGATGCGTATTTTTGAATCGAAATTGGCGATGATTTCTGCGATGATCTTATGCATTTATTTGTTAATTGCATTGTTGGATTCGATTCACTTTCAAACCACCTCTGCGCAACAGATGACTGTGCACCAGAGTGTATTAGACAAAGTTTTTTCACATTTAGCCGTGGGACAAGAGCGCACTTATTCAGCGCCTTTTGCTTCCACGGAACATACCAAAAGCTTGGTTGTGAATCAAGCCGGGGAAATGCAGCAATTGCGATTGCCTTTAAAGCACATTCGTCAGGATGCTGACTTTTCGATGATTGGGCAGACTTTGTCTGCGTTTTTGTTCGCCAGTGTGCTAAGCGGATTTGTGGTGGGATGGCATTTATTATGGCGTAGCCGAGTACATCAATGCCCATTTAAAGATTGGCTGAATCAAGTGCTGCTTGGCAAAACACGGTTACCTTGGCGTACTGCCTATTTGACGTTTTGGGGGTTGCTAACCCTATTTTGTTGGTTGTGGGTAATGAGTCATTCTGTGCATGTTTTAGGCACGGATAAGGTCGGCAGTGATGTGCTATATGAGTCCATGAAAAGTATTCGAACCGGTGTGCTGATTGGCGTGTTAACCACCTTGGTTATGTTGCCTTTGGCACTGTTTTTGGGAATCAGTGCCGGGCTTTTTAAAGGTTGGGTGGATGACGTGATACAGTATATTTACACCACCTTAAATTCCATTCCCGGTGTTTTGTTAATTGCGGCGGCGGTTCTGGTGATGCAAGTCATACTCAGTAATCATCCTGACTGGTTTAGCAGCACTGAAGACAGAGCAGATATTCGATTAATGTTTTTAATATTTATTTTAGGGTTAACCAGTTGGACAGGACTGTGTCGATTGCTTCGTGCCGAGACCCTAAAACTCAGTGCCGTGGATTATGTAACCGCTGCTAAAGCCTTTGGCGTGAGTCGGATGACGATTATTCGCCGCCACATTTTGCCAAATGTTATGCATATTGTGTTGATTGCCGTGGTGCTCGATTTTAGTGGCTTAGTGTTGGCGGAAGCGGTTTTATCCTATGTGGGGGTTGGTGTCGATCCCACCATGCATAGCTGGGGAAATATGATTAACCAAGCGCGACTGGAAATGGCGAGAGAACCTATGGTTTGGTGGTCGCTATTTTCGGCATTTATTTTTATGTTTGTACTGGTTTTAGCGGCTAATTTATTTTCTGATCGGGTGCAAGCCGTATTAGATCCCAGAAATCAGTCTGACCAATTAACACGTTAGGAGTCCACACCATGGCGCAGGCGATCCCCATACTCAGTGTTCAACAACTTCAAATCGAAGTGAATGGGATGCCACTGGTTAAAAATATTAATTTTGAAATCCAAGCAGGCGAAATCTTTGCATTGGTGGGAGAATCCGGTAGTGGCAAGTCATTGACTGCCCTAGCGATTATGCGATTATTACCAGAAAACTTAGAGGTTCGGTCCGGACAAATTCACTTAAATCAACAATCAATCTTTGGTCTCCCTGAACACCAAATGCAGCGCGTTAGGGGAAAGCAAGTCGCGATGATTTTTCAGGAACCGATGACATCCCTGAATCCTGTCATGACGGTTGGTGAACAGGTTGCAGAGGTTTTACGGGTACATCTACGAATGAAATCGACTGCAGCCCGAAATAAAGTCATTTCTTTATTTGAAGAAGTGGGCATTCCCGAAGCATCAGCCCGTTATGATTGGTATCCACATCAATTATCAGGAGGTCAAAAACAACGAGTGATGATTGCAATGGCATTGGCCTGTGAACCGGATTTATTAATTGCAGATGAACCCACCACCGCGCTCGATGTGACCATTCAAGCACAAGTATTAGCGTTACTCAAAAAAATTAGGCAAGATCGCGGTTTGTCGATTTTGTTCATTACCCATGATATGGGGGTCGTCAATGAAATGGCGGATCGAGTTGCTGTTATGCAAAAAGGCGAATTGGTTGAGCAGGCGGATAAAGCGCATTTTTTTGAAAATGCCAGTCATCCTTATACTCGACAATTGCTTGCCGATGCGGTGCCCAGCCATTTATTTAAACCAGCGGTTCAAACAGAAATCTTACTGGAGATAGACGCGCTTAAAGTCCATTTTCCCATTAAAAAAGGGCTTTTTCAAAGAACCATTGGTCAAGTGAAAGCCGTTGATGGCGTGAGCTTGACGATTGCCAAAGGGGAAACGCTGGCGCTAGTCGGGGAATCGGGCAGTGGTAAAAGCACCATTGGACAAGCAATATTAAAATTGGTCGAGGCCACGTCAGGATCCGTTGCACTTTTACAATCCACAGAGCGTGTCAATGTACTGGATCTGTCTGAGCGCGAGATGAAGCCTTATCGCAAGCAACTACAAGTCATTTTTCAAGATCCTTATTCGGCTTTAAATCCCCGGATGCAAATCCGAGAGATTTTATTGGAAGGAATGAAAAGTTTGAAGGTCGGCGAAAATGACCAAGCCTGGCAGGAACAGCGCATTGATGAACTTTTACAGCAGGTAGGTTTATTACCAGAGCATAAATACCGTTATCCACACGAATTCTCAGGGGGTCAACGTCAGCGCATCGGTATTGCGCGGGCTTTAGCGGTTGAACCTAAATTGATTATTTGTGATGAACCCACCAGTGCGTTAGACGTTTCAGTGCGCGCACAGGTTTTGGCATTGCTCAATCAATTGCAGCAGCAATACCAAATGTCTTATTTATTTATTACCCACGATTTATCCATTATCTCAGCCATCGCTCATCAGGTCGCCGTTATGAAACAGGGGCAAATCGTTGAAACAGGCTCAGTGGAAGCGGTTATGTGTCAACCGCAACATCCATACACTCAGGCGTTGCTCAATTCAGCGCCCAGTTTAATTCGTCAAAGCCTCAGCAGCTGACTAACAATATCTTTCAAGTCAAGTAAAACCAGATCAGTTTGTTGAGCATCCATAAAGGTTGAAGCATCGCCCAGTCGTCGAACCCACTCAACATTATAATGGTGCTGCAATCCGATCAATAAGGCTTCACCTAAGGCAATATCCTTTTCAATTAAAAGAATATGCATCATCTGAGCGAATCTGTCTTAATTTGTCCAAGGTTAGCGATAAAAGTGTCAATTATTTATATAACCGAGACCTTTGCACGAGAACCCTTTGAAAAATGCAAAATATTCTGATATGCAAAGTCATTAACTTTTAAAATAAACCCCATTA
>PEWX01000094.1 GCA_002779995.1 Piscirickettsiaceae bacterium CG07_land_8_20_14_0_80_44_28 | reverse complement strand
GACGTTGCCAAGAGCAATGGCAAATGCAATTTAATTTTTAAAGAACTGGTGCAAAACAGGTTGACATGTTCCGAACTCAAGCTTATTGAGTGTTGATCCCGTTTTGTGGTCTGTATATTTATTAAACGGTACGTTGTATGTGCCAGGAATAATAAAAATGGCGCTAGATAGGCCTTTTAAAGTGTCAAATTTTTCATGTTTTTGTACTGATTTAATCGATTCAAGTTGAATTTTTATAATCTTACCAACTGAAGGAAAACTAAAAGAAGTATCAGAAAGATATACTCTCTCAGCCGTCCAAATGTTCCCAGACATGTCTTTAGCGACCAAATCAAAATATCGTTCATCACTAATAATCTTTCCAACTTGTACATGCTTATTTGTATTTAAGGCTCTTAAAGGGGGACTATCATCTGGATAGCGATAATAAAGCTTTAACTCAAGTTCGCCATTATCAGTTTGATAAACACTTCCTACACCTTGATAGAGTTTAGGCGTAGTTGGTGTTCGTTGCGTTAACTTGACTTCGATAAAATCAATTTCTAAATTATTTGTCGTCAGCTGTTTATAAATTTCCGTCCGCATTGGTTTTCCTTAGAGATCTATTTGTCCAGAAAGCAATTTAGGAAGTAAGGTATCTCTTGTTTCTTCTAAAGATTTTGTTTCACGCAGGGATTCGGTAATTTTTTCATAGATATTAGGTGTGATTTTACTGTATTCGGTAACTAAATCTGAATTTGGAACGATTATTGGTATTACCTTAAAGTTTGTTTTACTTATTTCTGCAAAGGTTGTTCCACTTGCACGTTGTTGTATTTCATCCATGACCGACTCAGCCCACTGAACTATGTATTCGGGAGATAGTTCTTTTTCGCATTTCATGGCAATATAACCCTGATTAATTGCGACAGGGATTTTTGAAATTGCAAGATAGCCAACAGGTGCCCGGGATGACATAAGTACGGTATTTATTGGTAAAAGGCCTGAGCTAATCTTTGCTAAACCTGCTTTAGTAATTTTTCGGTCTGTATCTAATAGGATTTTATCGGTTAAATTGGACATATCTCTTGGGGTTGTCCAATGAATCTCTCCGTTCTCCCAAAACTCAGAATTTTTGGTTGAAGGTGTTCCTCCGCCAACAATGGTTACTTCGTTTCCGATTTCACTTAGTTTCCATCCCGAAGGAATATCTCCCAATTCTGACTCTACTAACTCATCAGGGAAGAGGGCGGCGGAGGTTTTTAGGTTTTGGTATTGGTCTGGGGTTAGTTGGTTTAGTTCGGGTTCGGTTTTGCCGCTGATGGCGGCCATGGCGGCGCGTTCGATTTGTTTGGCATTGCCGCCGGCTTGTTTGGCGGCGATTTTGGCTTTTACGGGGTCGAAATCGACAAACCAGCTTTTAAATAGCGCTTGTGCGATTTGTTCAAGGGTTTGATTGGTTTGGCGGTTGAGTTCGATTTTTTTATCTAAGTCACCCAGTATCTTGGCAATTTGGCTTCTAGTTTGGCGATCATTCGGGATGATAACCTCAATGTGGTTAAAGGTTTCACGAGTTATTGTGTCAAATATTGCACCATGTGTTTTTTGTTTTAGCTCATCGACTTTTGATTTAACTAAGTAGTACAGATAGTCATTTTCAACAACGCCTTCTTTTCCTGAAAGACCATAACAAGATTGATTAAAAGCCATTGGTTTTGTAACCTGAGCAAGGCAGCCTACTGTTCCTCTTGCAGATATTATGAGATCATCTTTATCTAATATTTTAGTGCTACTACCTTTGAGGCCTGCTTCAGTGATTTTATCAACTGTATCACTTACAAATCTTGACCCTGAGTTGAAATCAACTACCGATAACCAAGGAATGTCGCCATTCCAAAATTCTGGATTACTTCTTTTGGGCGTGCCTCCACCAATAATATTTATCGCGTCAATTAATTTATAAGTAGTTGAATCAAAACTCATAACCCAACCCCGCCAAATTCTTTTTAATCTCGGCTTCTAGTTTGTCGCTTTGTTCAAATTGGGTTTTGAGTTGTGCGGTGAGTCTGGCCATTTTTTCGGCAAAGGGTTCGCCGTCGTCTTCTTGTTCGGTTGCGCCGACATAACGCCCTGGCGTTAATACATAGTCGTGCTTTTGAATCTCTTCCAACTTGGCAGATTTGACCAGGCCTGGTTGT
>PEWX01000020.1 GCA_002779995.1 Piscirickettsiaceae bacterium CG07_land_8_20_14_0_80_44_28 | reverse complement strand
ATAATGAGCAGGCCTGGTCAGAAAATTGGCTCACTGCGCAAGGCCAGCAATTGCATCAGCGGGTAGATCATGGTTTGCCGGAATCCCGTAAGGGCATTCGGTACGAACGCGGGGTGGAGGTGTCTGCCCCGTCACTTGGTTTAACCGGAAAGTTGGATTTGGTGGAGGTCGACATCGCCACTGGAGCCTGCTTTCCGGTTGAATACAAACGCGGTAAACCCAAGCAAGACGCAATAGACTTGATCCAACTTTGCGCCCAAGCCTTGTGTTTAGAGGAAATGCTTAATATCGAAGTGAATCATGGTGCCATTTGGTATTGGCAAACACGTCATCGTCATCAAGTTGAGTTCAGTTTTGAACTTCGCCAACAAACGCATCAGATTATCGAAGCCACACGCCAGCTTTTAAACTCGAACCAAACCCCTAAAGCCAAATATGAAAAGAAGTGCCAGGCCTGCTCGCTTTATGATTTATGTAATCCTAAGCTGACATTTCAGGACACAAGTCGCGGTTATGTAAAGGCGATTTATCAGGAGGGTGCAGATGAAGAAGCTGCAAAATAGTCTCTATATCACCAAACAAGGCGCGTATCTGCATAAAGAGCGTGAAACCTTAGTGATTGAGGTGGAAAAAGAAAAAGTGATGCAAGTACCGATTCATGCCATCCAAGCGATTTACTGTTTCGGAAACGTGATGGTATCGCCGTTTTTAATGGGATTTTGTGGTGAAAACGGTGTGCACTTAGCTTTCTGTACTGAATACGGTCGATTTTTAGGACGTTTACAAGGCAAGCAAAGCGGTAATATTTTATTGCGCCAAGCGCAGTATAAGGTCGCCGAAATGCAACCTGAGCCGATTGCACGAAATATCATCGCCGCTAAAATTAGCAATTCGCGTGCGGTGCTTTATCGGCGCTTGCGCAATCATGGCGATAATGAAGCCGTAGAGCAAGCTATTAAACAACTGCATTCAAGTTTACGACGGCTTGAACGCATGGAAAGCCTTGATCAGATTCGTGGCATTGAAGGCGAGGCCGCTGCAACCTATTTTGGCGTGTTTAATCAGTTGATCCAACCGAGTGTGCAAGCCGATTTTCAATTTAATGGCCGTAACCGTCGTCCTCCGCGTGATCCGATTAACGCACTCCTTTCTTTTTTATACAGTGTTGTCGGCAACGATATTAGCGCCGCCTTGCAAGGCGTGGGGCTAGATCCTCAAATGGGGTTTTTGCATCAAACTAGGCCAGGTCGTGACAGTTTAGCACAAGATGTTTTGGAAGAATTTCGCGCTTGGTGGGTGGATAGATTGGTTTTAAGTTTAATCAATCGAAAACAACTTAAAGCAAAGGACTTCATCATTGAAGCGAGTGGGGCAATCACGCTAAAAGACGATGCCCGTAAAGTGGTTTTGGTCGCGTTGCAAAATCGTAAACAAGAAACCATAAAACATCCGTTTTTAAATGAAGACGTACCGATTGGGCTATTGCCACATGTACAGGCCTTGCTGTTAGCACGGCATTTACGAGGTGATTTGGCCGAGTATCCTCCCTTTGTTCCGAGATAAAGGAAACCCGCTATGATGGTTCTCATAACCTACGATATTTCGTTTGATGATCCCGGCGGCCGACGCCGATTACGCCATATTGCTAAAGCTTGTCTAGATCATGGTGTCCGTGTGCAATACTCCGTGTTTGAGTGCGAAGTTGATCCAGCGCAATGGATCAATTTAAAAGCCAAGTTATTAGATATTTATAATGAAGAAGCTGACAGCTTACGTTTTTATATGCTAGGCACAAAATGGCGAAGCAAGGTTGAACATCATGGTGCAAAAAAAGCGCTGGATATTTTTCAGGATACGTTGATTTTATAAAGTTATCCTATATGATAACAGGAGTCGTTATGTCACAGAATTGGATAGTAAAATTTTATGACGGTGTTGAAAACGATATCCGTGAGATGCCTATCGGTATCCGAAGTCGGATGGTGAAGTTACTTGAGGTTATTCAAATAAAAGGCCCTGACCTAGGTGAACCCATGACTAAGGCCATGGGTAAGGGATTATTTGAAATTAGGGCAAAAGGATCTGAGGGTATTGGTCGAAGCCTATTTTGTTACCAGAAGGGCAAGACGATTGTTGTTCTCTATGCCTTTGTTAAGAAAACACAAAAGACGCCTAAAAATGTTTTAGATATTGCAAGACAACGTCAGAAGGAGATTAAGCATGCAGATGATGACGCTGGACGAATTAAAAAGTGAATT
>PEWX01000073.1 GCA_002779995.1 Piscirickettsiaceae bacterium CG07_land_8_20_14_0_80_44_28 | reverse complement strand
GGCGGCAGCAAAAACAGGGTGTTTCGGTCGACTTGGCGGAACTTATCGCTCATGAATTTTTCACTTTCTCGGGGATTTTAAATACCTAGCGACTTTAACATTTTACGGTCGGAAAGTCCGACAAGCTGCTAGCATGAATAAGGACTTGATAGTGAAACATAGCAATTTTATTGCCTTCGGTTTCTGCCTGATGAATATTGTCCCTTATTTCTTCTATCATTTATTATGTCCTTTTTTGCCTAACATTTAGTATAAGGCACTTTTGCCTTGTTATAGTGTATTGCGCGTTATTTTGGGTTATTTTGCTTTTATATTACTATTGACCTGTCAAATTGACAGGTTATAGAATATTATCTTAGTTTTTCTGTCATTATGAAGTAACGCTTTTATGAATCATACGCTAAAAAAATTATCATTGCTAGATGAAATGCGGGCTAAATTACGCAGAGAAGGTTATGCGTATTCTACTGAGAATAGTTATTGCGATTGGGTGCGGCGGTTTGTGAAATTTCATGGTTTTGCTAACCGAGATGAGATGTTGAATGATGCTTCTGCTAAAGTTGACCAGTTTTTAACCGATTTGGCGGTTGTGCAAAATGTGGCGCCGTCAACGCAAAACCAGGCATTGAATGCGTTGGTGTATTGTTATAGTAAGGTACTTGATGCGCCTTTTACGGAAGTGAAAGCCAGTCGCTCGCGCAAAGAACCGCGCATTCCGGTGGTGTTGACTAAGGAGGAGGTTGGGCAGGTTTTGTCGATAATGGATGGCACAACGGGTTTGATTACTAAGTTGCTTTATGCGGGTGGTTTGCGCATTACTGAGGCGGTGCGTTTAAGGGTTCAGGATATTGATTTTGGGTTTAGGCAAATTACGGTGCGTGATGGCAAGGGTAAAAAGGATCGAGTGACGCCTTTGGCGAACAATTTAATTCCCTTGTTGGAGGCGCAGTTGCAAAAGGTAAAAACGCTGCATGATCAAGATTTGGAACAGGGTTTTGGTTCGGTGTATTTGCCTTATGCTTTGGCGAAAATATATCCGAATGCCGATAAGGCGTTGGCTTGGCAGTATGTGTTTCCCAGCCGTAATTTGGCGGATGACCCGCGTTCGGGTCTGACACGCCGTCATCATGTAGATCAGTCGTTGGTGAATAAGGCGATAAAGCGTGCAGTGAAAAAGTGCAGCATTGTTAAAAAAGTCAGTGCGCATACTTTTCGCCACTCATTTGCGACGCATTTGTTGCAGACGGGTACGGATATTCGCACCATTCAAGCTTTGTTGGGGCATGCAAATATTGAAACCACGATGATTTATATGCATGTGTTAAAACAAGGCGGGCAGGGGGTGGTGAGTCCGTTTGATGTTTTGTCGGTGTAAAATTTGACCAGGCCTGGGTGTTTTTGGCTATGAAGTAGCGTAGATTGACGGCTTGCATTTATTTTGGCGTGCAGAATCGGTATGATGTTCTTATTTGTTTTCAGAAATGGGAGTTTTAGATGTCGGATAAAATGGAGTTGGTGAGTTTTAAACTGTGTCCTTTTGTGCAAAGAGCGGTGATTGTTTTAAAGCGCAAAAAAGTGGATTTTAAAATTACTTACATTGACCTCAGTAATCCGCCTGAATGGTTTGAAAGCATTTCGCCTTTGGGAAAGGTGCCTGTGTTGAAGGTGGGCAAAGAGGTGTTGTTTGAGTCAGCGGTGATTCAGGAGTATGTGGATGAAGTCACGCCGCCTTCTTTACACCCGGAAGATCCGTTGATTAAAGCAAAAAATCGCGCTTGGATGGTTTTTGGGGACGATTTGAATATGTTGATGTTTAAAATGGCGCATGCTCAATCGGAGCAGGCGTTTAATGAATTGCAAGAGACATTAATCGGCAAGTTGAAACAGCTTGAAGGGGTTCACAGTGGCAAGGCGTTTTTTAATGGCAATACCTTTAATTTGATTGATGCGGCCTTTGCACCTTTCTTTATGCGGTTGGAGTTGATGGCGAAAGCTTCTGGCTTGGATTTTTTGTCGGACGTGCCGAAAATGCAGAAATGGTCTGATGCGCTGTTAAGTGAGTCTTGTGTCACGTCTTCGGTGGTTAAGGAGTTGCCGCAAATGTATCTTGGCATGATTAAAAATGTCAATAATAGTTATCTGGCGTCGATTTGTCGTTAGCGGTTTTGCACTGACATGATGGTTCGGCAGGGGCTGATTCAACGACTGTTTGTGTTTGGCTTGAGTGTGTTGGCTTGGCTTCCGGTTCAGGCATCGATTTCGGTGGCGAATCAGATGCGTTCGCTCACGAGTGCCGATTATCAGTGGGTGGCGCAAAAGCTGTTTCAAAATGAAGCCAACCAAAACCCTGCTTATTTAACGTTTTGGAGCGCGAAAGAGCCGTTTCCTTCCTTGGGGATTGGCCATTTTATTTGGATGCCAGAGGGCGTTGATGCGCCTTTTGTGGAAACCTTTCCTGAAATGGTGGCGTTTGTGTCGGCGCACCAGCCGCCGCCCGCTTGGTTGCAGGTTTTGCAAGATTCTTCTCATTTTAAACCGCCTTGGCCGGATCGGCCGCACTTTCAACAGGCGCAAAATTCTCTAGCAATGCAGCAATTACGCGACTGGTTATTGGAAACAGCCGATTGGCAGGCGCGTTTTATTGTGCAGCGCTTGGGTCAGCAATTAGCCGAGGTGTCGCAGCAATTAACGCCACACCAAACTCAAATCGTTGAGCAACATTTAGCGGCATTATTACAGCGTAAACAGGGCGCTTTTGCTTTAATTGATTATAGTAATTTCAAAGGAATAGGGTTGAATATTAAAGAAACCTATCAGGCTGAAGGCTGGGGGTTAATGGATGTATTATTGGCAATGCCGAGTGCGGTGACAGTGGAAACGGCCTTGCCAGAATTTGTGTCAACCGCGCAGCAACTTTTGCAAAACCGCGTTAAAAATGCCAGGCCTGGTCGAAATGAGGCGCATTGGTTGCCGGGTTGGACAAAACGATTGGAAGGTTATTTATCCAATGAGTAGCGCAGAATGTTAAGCCAAGTCTCCACTATCCGGCGCGCGATGCGTCCGCCGTTTTTACTGTTACCGCTGGTGCTGATGGGTTTGGTGATGGCAACGGCCTCTTATGATGGCTTTGTGTGGTCGCCGTATTTAATGGGGTTAATTGCCTTAAGTGCAGTGATGGCGCATGCCAGTGTCAATTTATTGAATGAAGCGGAGGATGCCGCTTCGGGATTGGATGATCGTACCGAAAGAACCCCGTTCAGTGGCGGCAGTGGTGCTTTGCAGGCCTTTCCGCAATATTGGTCAAGCGTTGCAGGGTTTGGTTATTTTTGTTTGGGTATGTTGTTCAGTTTTGGGCTGTTTTTTATCTATTTGCGCGGTTTGGCGGTTTTCTATTTAGGGGGCATGGGGCTGTTTTTGATTGTGGCCTATAGTCGCTTTATCACCCGCAGCCCGGGCTTTTCTTTGATTGCACCGGGATTGGCATTTGGGCCGATTATGATGGTGGGCAGTTATTATGTATTAACGGGTGCGGTCTCTGTCACTATTGTTGGGTTGTCATTATTGGTGTTTATTTGGGTCAATAACCTGTTGTTGTTAAACCAGTTTCCCGATGTTGAAGCCGACCACTCTGTGGGTCGCTTAAATCTCGTTATTGCGAAGGGCAGGGCGTCTTGTTCAAGCTTATTTCGAAGGGCGTTGATGGTTTCTTATTTGGGATTGGCGCTGTTAATGGGGTTGAAAATTTTACCGATGGAAAGTTTATTGGGCTTTTTAACGCTGGCACTGGCATGGCCGTTACAAGTTGGGGTGAAAAACCATTATAATGACCTTCAACAAACGCCGAGTTTACTGGCATTGAATGTGGCTGTGGTGTTATTAACCCCCGCTTTAATTGCGCTGGGGTTGTTTTGGGCAACACCATAACCATCGCAATACCCTTGGAGAAAAAATGAACAACAATTATTTAAGCTTGATGGATACCGTGGGCAATACTCCTTTGGTGCGCATCCAGCGGTTGGCGAATGCGGATACTAATAGTGTGGTGTTGGGTAAATTAGAAGGCAATAATCCCGCCGGGTCTGTTAAAGATCGGCCTGCGGTTAATATGATTTTGCAGGCGCAAAATCGCGGTGACATTCAACCCGGTGATACTTTAATTGAAGCCACCAGTGGTAATACCGGCATCGCTGTGGCCATGGCGGCTGCGATGATGGGCTATCGCATGAAATTGATTATGCCCGATAATATGTCAATGGAGCGTAAGGCAGCGATGGCAGCTTATGGCGCTGAATTGTTATTGGTCTCTAAAGAATCCGGCATGGAAGGGGCGCGAGATTTAGCGCAGTCTATGGCGGACAAAGGTGAAGGCACGGTATTGGATCAATTTGCTAATCCCGATAACCCTTTGGCACATTATAAAACCACCGGCCCGGAAATTTGGCAGGCAACTTCAGGAAACATTACCCATTTTGTCAGTGCGATGGGCACCACCGGAACCATTATGGGCACGTCTATGTATCTGAAAGAACAAAATCCGCACATTGAAATTGTCGGCGTTCAGCCGCAGGATGGGGCTTCAATTCCGGGGATTCGTCGTTGGCCGCAAGCTTATTTGCCGAAAATTTATGATCCCAAGCGCGTTGATCGTGTAATAGAGGTGTCTCAGCAACAGGCCGAATCCACCATGCGCGCCATGGCGGCACAAGAAGGGATTTTTGCCGGCGTGTCTTCCGGTGGAGCCATGGCGGTGGCTTTGCAGTTGGCGAGTGAAATTGAGAATGCGACGATTGTCACGATTGTGTGTGATCGTGGAGATCGCTATTTATCGACCAATGTGTATCCGACCGACAAAATTCATCTTGTTTAAGATAGAGCGTCATGGCAAGAGAAATTGAACGTAAGTTTTTAATAAAAGGCCAGGCCTGGCGGAATTTAGCCTATAAAAAGGTGCATTTTGCTCAGGGCTATTTAAATGATATTCACCAAGCGGGCAGCAAAAGCTCGATCAGAATTCGCATTGAAGGCGATCAGGCGAATATTAATATTAAAAGTTTGGAAATCGGTTTGAGTCGCGATGAGTATGAATATACGATTGATTTGGATGATGCGAAACAGATGTTGGAAACGCTGTGCGTGGCGCCTGTGATTGAAAAAATACGGCATTATGTTACATTAGAGTCACATATTTGGGAAATTGATGAGTTTTTAGGCGATAATAGCGGCTTGTTGGTGGCAGAAGTTGAATTACGATCTGAAGATGACGTGTTAATTTTGCCTGAGTGGGTTACGCATGAAGTGACGGAAATCCCTCGATATTATAATGTAAGCCTTAGCCAAAAACCTTATTGCCAATGGAGTCCTGATGAAAAACAAATCTAATCCTTTTTTGCTAACCAAGCGCGTTTGTATAAAGCTAACGATGGCGATGGTTTTGATCAGCCCCACGGCTTTCGCCGCGCCCGGATTAACTGAAATTTATGAAATGGCGGCGGCACATGATGCAAAGTTGGCGCAAGCGCGTGCAACCTTTGAAGCCAGCCAGCACGCCAAAGAGATCGCAAAATCGCCCTTGTTACCGCAAATCAACGCCACTGCCAATTATGTTAAAAATGATAGCAGTGTTTCATCGGCTTCCGTGACCTCTCGTACCTTGGCGGTAGAATTATCCCAATCTTTATACCGACGCGATAATTGGACGCGCTATGATCAAGCCGAGTTTCAACTGAAAAAGGCGCAATATGATTTAAAACTGGCGGAACAAGATATGATTGTTCGGGTTGCAGATGGGTATTTTAAAGTGCTTTTGGCTCAAGAAGATATGGCCTTGGCTCAGGCAAAAACTGAAGCGGATAAAACTCAGTGGGAAAGAGCCAATGCCTCTGCCGAAGTCGGTTTGGCAAGTAAGACGGATGTGTTACAAGCCAAATCGACTTATGATCTGTCAAAATCGCAATTGATTTTGGCACAGAATAATTTAGATGTTGCCTATGAAGAATTGGTGAAATTAACCGGACGTCCTGTTGAGTCGCTAAAGGTGATTCGGTTGAATGTGGATTTACCCAAACAGGCTTTAGATATGGCCAGGTGGGAACAGTTGGCGTTAGATCATAATCTTCAGGTTAGGCAAGTTGCAGAAATGGCCAATATCGCTTCCAAAGAGGTAGAAACCCAAAAATCGGGGCATTGGGTCAGTGTTGATTTTAAAGCACAGTATTCTAATTTGGCTTATACCGATTTTAATGCGGTGTTTCCGGGTCAGTATGATGACCGCAATAATTTATCAATGGGGATTTATGCCACAGTGCCGCTCTATTCAGGGGGCGGCACCAGTGCTCGTGTTGCACAAGCACGTTCGAACTATAAAGCGGCGACTGAGGGATTAAGAGATGCCAAAGAAGGTGCGCGTATTAATGCCCGCATTCAGGTTCGTAATGTTTTAAGAGGCATGGAATTGGTTGAGGCGAACCGTGCCGCAGTGATTTCCAATGATGCATTTTTAGAAGCGGCAGAAGAAGGCTATAAAGTGGGGTTAAAAAATCTACTGGAGGTCTTAACTGCCCGCACCAACCGTTTTCAGGCAAGACGGAATCTGGCTGAATCGTTGCATAATGTGGTGTTAAGTCGCTTGAGATTAGAGGCGGCTGTCGGACAATTAAATGGTGACAGTTTGTCCGAGTTCGAGCGGGTGTTATCGAACCCGTCTAACCCGCTGATACCGTCCATGTGATGTTGGGTTGAATTGTCTGATTTAATGTCACTTAAGTCGCTAGAAAACCGCTACCGGCTAAAACGCCGAGCGTTTCTTAAATATGGCTTAGTGGCCGCCGGTGCAGTGGTTTCCGGTTGTAGCCAAACAACCTCTCCGCGCCGTCAGCAAATCAAGATGGGGGTGACCTCTCGACCAAGAATGCTGGACCCTCGCTTGGCAACCGATGCCTTATCGAGTCGGGTGAACCGGCTGATTTATCATCAATTAATTGATTTTAACGAGGCTTTTGAGCCGGTTGCGGATTTAGCGACTTGGCAACAGCTGAGTGAGACTGAATATATTTTTACCTTAACGTCCTTTCCTGTTTTTCATCATGGTCAACCGCTAACGGCGGATGATGTTGCTGCCACTTATCGCTCTATTCTCGATCCCGACTTAGGCTCGCCACATCGAGGTTCTTTAAAAAATATTCGTGCGATTAACGTCTTGGATGATCGGACTGTGTCATTTGAGCTTTATGAAACGGATGCGTTATTTGTTGGGCGATTGGTGATTGGCATTCTGCCTAAAGATTTAATTGAGCAAGGGCACATGTTTCAGCAACAGCCGGTGGGTTCCGGGCCTTGTGTTTTTAAACATCAATCTGAGCAATTATTGGTTTTAGAGCGGCCTGATGGGGTTCAGTTGCACTTTTTACCCGTGAAGGATGCGACGGTGCGGGTATTGAAATTGCGGAATGCCGAATTGGATTTGATCCAAAATGATTTGTCACCGGAATTGGCCGCCTATTGTGATCAATTGCCGGAATTGAAGGTGATTTGGCATCATGGTACCAGCTTTGGTTATATTGGATTTAACTTTGAAGACCCGTTATTATCACAGCTTGAAATGCGTCAAGCGTTGGCTTACGGTATTGATAGGAAGGCGATCTTACAAGCGATGTTTAGAGGTCAGGGACGCTTGGCAGGTGGCTTGTTGGTGCCCGAGCATTGGGCGGGCGATGCGTCTTTAATGGGGTGGCCTTATCGACCTGAAAAAGCCAAAACATTGTTGGAAACACTGAAACAAACCTTGAAAAATCAGCCAGGCCTGGTCAATGCTGATGGAACCATCTCCCTGAGTTATAAAACGTCATCAGACCCCACTCGAATTCGTCTGGCGACCATTTATCAGTCGCAATTAAAGCGGATTGGCATTGATTTAAAAATTCAAAGTTATGATTGGGGAACTTTTTATAACGATATTAAACAAGGTCGCTTTCAATTGTATAGTTTGGCTTGGGTGGGCGTGAAAAGTCCGGATATATTTCAGTATGTTTTTGCCCTTGATGCCATTCCGCCAAAAGGGGCGAACCGAGGGCGTTATCGTAGCCCGCAAGCCGATCAATTGATTCGTGCAGCCGCACAGGCAGACAGTATGACAGAGCAGGCACAACTTTATCGGCAATTACAACGACATTTGCAACAGGATTTAGCCGTCGTCCCTTTGTGGTATGAAAATCAATATGCGGTTACAACTTTAAAGCTAACCCAATATACAATGTATGCAGATGGCCGTTTTGACGGCTTGTTGACGGCGCAAAAGCATTCATAAGGATTGAGAATTTGAAAGACCCAGGATTAAAAGAAACACGCAGTAAAATTTTATTGGCGGCTGTACGGATTTGGCGTGAAGATTACAGCGCGCCATTAAAAACAGTTGCCAAAGAAGCGGGTGTCAGTCGGATGACCTTACATCGTTATTTTTGTGGTCGGGATTCGATATTATTGGCTTTGGT
Source organism: Piscirickettsiaceae bacterium CG07_land_8_20_14_0_80_44_28 (assembly GCA_002779995.1). GTDB lineage: Bacteria > Pseudomonadota > Gammaproteobacteria > Thiomicrospirales > Thiomicrospiraceae > Hydrogenovibrio. The sequence continues at coordinate 52,463 of PEWX01000073.1, read as the reverse complement.
TGAGCAGTTTGTTGAACGCATTTCACAAAATTTAGTGGTTGCGCAGCAGCAATATACTCACCCGGTAAAACAAATGGAATGTCTGGTTAAGAATACCCATCATTTGATGGAAGATTATAATTTTTTATTTGATATTTTTGAGCAAAAAGGCTGTCCCGAGTCTTTGGCTGAGTTATTTGCGAATTGGGAAGCTGAGTTTTCGGCTTTTTTTGAGTCACTTCAAACACAGGGTTTGATTAAACCAACCATTGCATTTGGTTGGGCAAATGCCTTGTTTGAAGGGGTTATGAAGGCCGGGTTTAGAATGCGGCAAAAGCATAAAGACCATCATATGGATCTAGCGGAGGAGATTTGGCAGGTCTATCGATTAGCGATTTTTACACCTCAGGCTTTAGCTGAAGCGGCGGATTAGCGTGTATTTAACGGTTTCGATTGCTGAGCAATGCTTGCGTGTTTTTAAAGCGGAAACCGAGGTTTCGCATCCTTTGGCCGAATTTGCCATCAGCAGTGGGTTAAAGGGGGTGGGTTGTGAAAAGCATTCCGGGAAAACCCCCTTGGGTCGCCATCAAATCCGTGCCAAAATTGGCGCACATCAGCCTTTGAATGCGGTTTTTGTGGGACGCCGCCCCACCGGTGAGCTATATTGTGATGCATTAGCCGAGCAGTTTCCCCATCGAGATTGGATTTTAACGCGTATTTTGTGGTTATCGGGATTAGAAAAAGGCGTTAACCGATTAGGAGAGGTGGATTCAATGCAACGTTATATTTACCTTCATGGCACGCCCGATTCAGAGCCAATGGGGGTGGCAAAATCTCATGGCTGTATTCGGATGCGTAATGCGGATTTGGTTCAGTTATTTGATTGGGTCGAAGCGGGCACAGTGGTTGAGATATTGCCATGATTGCATTTTTAATCAGGCTGTTAGGATCGGTGTTGTTCGTTTCTTGGGTGGTGGGCTCTTTGGTGTTTTTCTTTATTCATCTGGTGCCGGGCGATCCGGTGGCAGTGATGTTGGGCGATTGGGCCAGCCCGGCCGATGAGGCTCTATTAAGAACGCAACTTGGGTTGGATGCGCCGATATGGCAACAATATTTAAGCTATCTTGCGGGTGTTTTGCAGGGGGATTTAGGTCAGTCGTTATTTTATCAACAGCCTGTGAGTGATTTGGTTTCTGAACGGTTTCCTTATACTTTACAGTTGGCTTTGATGGCTTTAATGGTGGCGGTATTATTGGCTTTCCCACTCGGCTATTGGGCGGCACTTTATGCCGGGAAATGGCCGGATGGCGTTTCGATGACGGTTTCATTGTTGGGCGTTTCCATTCCCAATTTTTGGCTGGGTCCTATGTTGATTTTAGGGTTTGCGATTGGCTTGTCGTGGTTTCCGGTCAGTGGAGCAACCCAGCCTTTTTCGTGGGTATTACCTGCAATCACCTTGGGGACGGCATTGGCGGCTATTTTGGCAAGAATGTTACGCGCGTCTTTACTCGAAGTACTCCATGAAGACTATATTCGAACTGCGCAAGCCAAAGGGTTGTCGCCCACCCAAGTGTATGCTAAACATGCATTACGCAATGCACTGTTACCGGTGGTGACTATTTTGGGGTTACAGTTGGGAACCCTGCTGGGTGGGGCGGTGATTACCGAGGTGGTGTTTGATTGGCCCGGATTGGGGCAGTTGTTGGTGGACTCAATTCAGCGACGGGATTATCCGGTGGTGCAAGCCTGTATTTTAATTATCAGTGTAGCTTATATTACTGTGAATGGTTTAACCGAGCTAGTTTATGCTGGGTTGGATCCACGCATTCGTGCTCAAACCTAGGGTGATATTTTGACACAGTTATTTTCTATCCGGCTTTTAAAAAAAATCCCCTATCTGATTGTATTGGTTTGGGCGTTAATGGCTTTTACAGGACTTTTTGTCGGTGATGAAGCACTCGAAGTGCAATTGGATAAACTCTTGGCAACAGCAGATGCCCAAAGCTGGTTAGGCTATGATGAATTGGGGCGGCCGATTTTTGATCGCCTGTTAATGGGGGCACAGACTTCCTTTTTGGTGGCGATTTTAGTGGTGATTTTTTCCAGTCTCCTTGGCACTTCTATTGGCATGATGAGTGGCTATTACGGTGGTTGGTTAGATAGGGTGGTTACCAAGGTTATTGATGTTTTTTTGGCGTTTCCCGGGTTATTATTGGCGATCGCCCTAGCAGCGATTTTAGGGCCGGGTATTGAAAATGTGGTGTTTGCATTGGTGATGGTGGGGTGGGTTGGCTATGCCCGCTTGGCGAGAGCACAAACACTGAGTTTGCGTCATCGCGAACATATTTTGGCAGCCAGAGCCTTTGCGGTTCCGAATTATTTGATTATATTTAGGCATTTATTGCCGTTGATTTTAGCGCCTTTGGGTGTCGAGGCGACTTTTGGTATTGCCGGCGCAGTGATTTCCGAAGCAGGCTTATCTTTTTTAGGCCTGGGCGTTCAACCGCCTGATGCCTCTTGGGGGAATATGATACGGGAAGGCACGCGCTATTTATTGGTAGCGCCGCATCTGGTTTGGGCACCCGGTATTTTATTAATGCTGGTGGTGTTGGGGGTGAATTTGCTCGGGGATCAATGGCGAGATAAACTGGATGTCCGAGCGCGACCTAGAAAGCTTAATTAACAGCGGCCTTAAAAGGCGCCGGGGGCTTGAAAAATGACCAGGCCTGGTGGTTTTTAACGATTCAAAAGAGGTTTTTGAGTGGGTTTCGGGTTTTGAATGAAAGATAAAGAATATAGAGACAGATGGATAGATTATTAGGTCAAGCAATGCCGTTAGGTAGCATGATGATCGATATCGAAGGGAGGCAGTTGACCTCTGTTGATAAAGATAGATTAATGGAGCCGTTGGTGGCTGGCGTGATTTTGTTTAGCCGTAATTTTGAGTCGGTTGAGCAATTAATGACGTTAACGACCCAAATTCATCAATTACGTCACCCTAAATTGTTGATTGGGGTTGACCATGAAGGCGGGCGGGTTCAGCGCTTTAAAACCGGTTTTACCCGGTTACCGCCTATGGGAGCGATTGGTCGTTACTATCAGCAGCAACCCGGGCAAGCATTGGAATTGGCTGAAAAGGTTGGTTGGGTGATGGCGACTGAGCTGTTGGCGGCAGGTGTTGATTTTAGTTTTGCGCCGGTGGTGGATTTGGATTATGGCGACAGTCGAGTGATTGGCGATAGAGCCTTTGATGCAGATCCCATTGTGGTCGGACGTTTGGCGGCACAAGTGATGAAGGGGATGCAAACGGCCGGCATGGCTTCTGTTGCCAAGCACTTCCCCGGGCATGGTTATATTCAGGCAGATTCGCATCTGGAAGTGGCTGTGGATTCGCGGGGATTTGATGAGATTTTACAAAGAGATATCCAGCCTTTCTTAAAGTTGATTGAAATGGATGTGAGCGCAGTGATGCCGGCGCATGTTTGTTATCCAAAAGTCGATGAGCGACCGGCTGGTTTTTCATCTGTTTGGTTGCATTCTATTTTGCGTCAGAAGTGTCATTTTGATGGTGCCATTATCAGTGATGATTTATCGATGCATGCGGCATCTGAATGGGGGGATGCGCCAAGCCGTGTGTTGGCGGCATTAACAGCCGGTTGTGATCTGGTGTTGCTGTGTAATGCGCTCGAGTCGGTGGATGAGGTGCTTGCTAAGATTGAATGGCAAGCCAATCCATTGTCACATTCCCGGCTCATTCGGTTGCACGGCCAGGCTCATATTAAAATGAAACACTTACAGAATAACCCTATCTGGCAATCTTATGCGGCCAGTGTGGCAACCTTTACGGAACAAACGCTACAGGACACTTTGCCCTTGTAATGGGCAAAAAGTATCTGGAGCGTTAAGCAATTAGGCAGAAGAGGTGAAGATGCAGGCAGAAACAGTGAGTCAAAATACATCGGTATTTGGCGAAGTCGTCAATCGCAGCTTGGGTGAATTGATTAACTTGTATCCGGACGGTTGGCGATGGTTGGTCGAAATGGCAGGGGGTCAATCTTGGTTGTTGATTATTTGCTTATTGCTAATGATCACCTTTATGATCGACTTTGTTTTTCGGAGCAGCATTGGCTTGCTCAATCGAATTTTGAAGAAAAAACACTATGTTTTTTTTAAAACGATCTCAGTCTCCAGTGTGTCTCCTGTTTCATTTTATATTTGGTTTTCCGGCGGGATAATTGCATTGGTGGCGGTGCTGAGTCACTTTGCGATTTTCACTGATTTAATCCCGCATATTTCTGCTTTAAAAGCAATGATTGGCATTATCTCAATGGCTTGGTTTGCCATGCGTTGGGTTGGGCAGATGGAAGATTATCTATTTCATTTGCAGGAAGAAGATAAAAAGTGGGACGCCATTACCATTGAAGCTTTGGGTAAAGTCTTTCGGTTAACCGTCTTTATTATTACCGGGTTGGTTATCCTCAGTGCAATGGGGGTAAATTTAACCGGACTCATCGCCTTCGGGGGAATGGGCGGGATTGCGGTTGGCTTTGCAGCAAAGGATATTTTGGGGAATGTATTGGGCGGCTTAATGCTGTATTGGGATAAACCGTTTGCAGTTGGCGATTGGATTCGTTCAGCGGATAAGGAAATCGAAGGAACGGTGGAGTCAATTGGTTGGCGAATGACCGTGGTCAGAACTTTTGATAAACGCCCTTTGTATATTCCCAATGGCACTTTTTCACAGATTGCCATAGAAAATCCATCGCGAATGACGCACCGTAGAATTCGCGAAACCATTGGGGTTCGCTATGGTGATGTTGATAAAGTGGCCGGCATTACCGATGCCATTCGGAAAATGATGCAAGATCATCCTGAAATTGCCAGCGATCAAACCTTAATTGTCAACTTTAATGTTTACAATCAATCGACTTTGGATATTTTGATTTATGGATTTACTCATACTACCGATTGGGTGACTTTTCATAAGGTTAAAGAAGATGTGTTGTTAAAAATTGCACAAATCGTCGCCGACAAAGGCGCTGAAATGGCCTTCCCAACCCGAACCTTGTATGTTGAAGATTCAGTTCAAATTAGCCAAACCGAACAGAGATAGCAATGATTTTTCGGAGATTTTTCGAAAGCAGGTAGGATTGGCAAGCAGCTCGGAAGTGGGCTGCTAGTACGGTGGGCTATTTCATGATAATGACTTCTTTTTCTAAGTGAATACCAAACTTATGATCGACTTCAGCTTGAATCGCTTCAGAGAGTTCAACAATTTCTGCCCCGGTGGCATTTCCAGAATTGATTAATACTAAAGCGTGCTTTTCAGAAATGGCCGCATTTTTTAGTTTGCGTCCTTTTTGCCACTGCGTATGCTCTATGAGCCAAGCGGCAGGTATTTTATAGGTGTTATCTAGGGTTTTATGATGGGGGATATCAGGGTATTCAGCGACAAGTTTTTGAAAATAGCTTTCGGAAATGACGGGATTGGTAAAAAAACTGCCCGCATTGCCATAGATGCGTGGATCCGGTATTTTTTCTTCACGAATTTTAATAACCGCATCAAATACCATCTTAGAGGTGATTTCGTTGGCGTCCGGGTAGTGTTTTTGAATGGCGTCTTTTAAGGGTTCATACATCAGATTAGGGTGACCGGCATGCTGTTTGTGCAATCGAATGGTTACACGGTGCACTAAGAGTTTATTCACGTAGTGTTGTTTAAAAATGCTGGTGCGATAGCTAAATTGACATTCAGAATGTCGGAATTCTTCTCGTTCTCCGGTAAACAGGTTTAAGGCTTGTACGCGGGTGATGGTGTCTTGTGCTTCAGCACCGTAAGCGCCAATATTTTGCACCGGCGCAGCACCGACTGTGCCTGGGATCAAGGCTAGATTTTCCAAGCCCCAATAGCCTTTTTCAACCGTATATTGCACCAATTCATGCCAAGACATCCCTGCACCAACTGAAAGCCAAATATTGTCTTGATCTTCTTTCATCACCTTGATTTTTTTGTAGGCGCAGGTGACAACAACCTTATCTAAGTCATTCATTAATAATATATTGCTACCACCGCCGATGATTACCCATGGAAGGGTTGAGAGTTTCATATCTGAACGCAGGGTGGGAATATCGGACTGCTTATTAATTTCGACCAAATAGCGTGTCTGTACATCAATATGGAAGGTATTTCGTTTTTTTAGGGAATAATTAGCGTGGATATGCATATCTGTTATAATTTTTGACAGTAATTGCTCGTATTATAAAGGATAAAGCATGTCACAGTTAAAACTTTCACCCACTCTTTGGACCTCGCAAACGGTTTTTATTATGGCGGCCATTGGATCTGCCGTTGGTTTGGGGAATCTTTGGAAATTTCCTTATATTACCGGTGAAAATGGCGGTGGCGCTTTTGTGTTGGTTTATTTGTTGTGTATCCTCTTAATCGGTTTGCCGATTTTAATAGCTGAAATTAGCTTAGGCAGAGCCGGGCAGGCTAACCCGCCACAAGCGATGGCTAATTTAGTTAAAAAAACCGGGGCAAATAAATTATGGGTTTGGCTTGGTTTTAATGGTTTGTTAGGGGGGTTGCTGATTTTATCGTTTTATTCAGTAATTGCCGGCTGGGCATTGGCATATTTTTTCGAGAGTTTGTCCGGCAGCTTTATCAGTATGGATGCGGATGCAGCACAAGCCCACTTTGATGGTTTTGTCGGCAATGCTTGGCAGTTATTATTTTGGCATACCTTGGTGATGTTGACCACGGTTTGGATTGTGATTCAAGGGGTTCGCAGTGGCATTGAACGCGCGATTAATATTATGATGCCGGGATTGTTGGTTATTTTATTAATTTTGTTGGGCTATGCGATGTCAACGGGCGCATTCGCGGCCAGTTTTGATTTTTTGTTTCGTGCGGATTTTGATAAGCTGTCCGCTAATTCTGTGCTAATCGCATTGGGTCATGCCTTTTTCACACTGAGTTTAGGGTTTGGTACCATGATGGTTTATGGGTCTTATTTACCAAATGATTATTCCATTATTAAAGCCAGTATTTGGATTGCTGTCGCGGATACGGTGATTGCATTGTTGGCAGGCCTGGTGATTTTTTCGATTGTTTTTGGCAATGAATTAGAGGCCGGCTCCGGTCCCGGATTGTTATTTCAAACCTTGCCAATCGCGTTTGGCCAAATGACGGGAGGCTGGTTTTTTGGCACTTTATTTTTTGGCATGGTGGTGTTTGCCGCGATCAGTTCGTCGATTTCAATGATTGAACCGGCCATCAGTTGGCTGGAGCAAAATTGGCATTACAGTCGCCGTAAATCTGCATGGATACTCGGGAGCATAACTTGGGTAATTGGGTTAGGCAGCGTGTTGTCCTTTAATCTTTGGCAAGACAAAACGTTCTTTGCCGATAAGACGTTTTTTGACACGATGGATTTTCTTACTTCTAATATGATGTTGCCATTAGGCGGGTTGTTTACCGCGATTTTTGTGGGTTGGGTTTGGTCACAGCAACAACGAAATGAGGAAACAGGGATGCCCGCCAAGTGGTCACCTGTCTATCAAGTGATTATTAAATGGGTTGCACCGATTTTGGTGTTTATTGTTTTTGTGAATAGTGTGTTTTAATCAGAAAATTGGCCAGGCCTGGTTGTTTTGGCTGGGAAAGCTGGAAAGCTGCTTAACAATAGGATTTTCCGGCGTATTATCTGCACAATACGCCCTTCGTTAACCCAGGCGGAAGGTTGATGATTATTGAGTTTTGCCTTGGTTTTGAATCATGCGCATCATTTCTAGGTTTTCATAGAGCATTTTGCGCTGAAGCTGATGTGAAAACCGGAGTATGGATTTCATCACGTTAAACATCAGTGCCGGATTTTGGGTGCCAAGGGTTTCAAAATCATCATGGTGTAAAATCAGTACAGTGGCTTCATTGGCCGCTTGTAAGCGCATGGTGTGGGCGATACCGTCAACAAAACTGAGTTCACCAATCAGTGATCCTTTTTTAATGGTATTAATATGAATGGTCTTATTGGGACCCGCCACTTTTAGAATTTCTAACTTCCCTTCCACCAAGATATAAAGATTACCATCAACCGTATCCGGTTCAAATAACACCTCACCTTTTTGTAAAACTTTCTTTTCAACGATTTGGCAAAGGGTTTCACAGTCTTCCGGGGTGAGGTCGGTTCCTAAAACAGATTCTGAAATAAAGTTGCTAGCCATAGGGAGATTTCCTTTAAGTTTTTGGAGTAAAAATTATTTTAGCGGTTCGAGCGGATAAAAAGTATCAAAAAATACTGAAATCGCCATCACAAATATCAAAATAAGGATAAAAACAATGAGAATGGAGCGCGCTTGTGGGTTGTCTATAAACTTTTCTTTCCAGTTTTCTTTCTTAATGATTGGCCAAATGATGACCAGAAAAACGATGAAAACAATAAGTTGTAATAAAAAGGCCGTCAACATTTATGCCACCATAAGTTGGATGAGAATTTCATAATAAATCTGTGTTAACTTTTCTAAGTCGTTACAACTGACCCTTTCATCGACTTGATGAATGGTGGTGTTTAAGGGACCCAGTTCGATGACCTGTGCACCTGTTGGTGCAATAAATCGACCATCTGAGGTTCCGCCAGCGGTAGACAGTTGTGGCGGTGTGCCCATGATTTTGGAAACGGCTTTTGAAACCGCTTCAATTAATTTACCGTCAGAGGGGGTGCTAAAGGGTAAACCGGATAATGTCCATTGCAGATCATACTGAAGTCCATAACCCTCCAGAATGGAATGAACCCGTTGCTTGAGTGAATCCGGGGTTTGCTCGGTCGAAAAACGAAAATTAAAGTCGATTTCGCAGTTGCCGGGAATCACATTGGTGGCACCGGTTCCCGCATGGAAATTTGATATCTGTAAGGCAGTGGGGGGAAAATAGTCATTGCCATTATCCCAGGTCTGTTCCGTTAAGCTACAAAGTGCTTGTGCGACTTCATGAATAGGATTGCGAGCCAGTTGCGGATAGGCAATGTGACCTTGTTTGCCGTGAATAACGAGTTTCCCATTTAAAGAACCCCGGCGACCATTTTTAATGGAGTCGGCCAGCGTTTGGCTGCTAGAAGGTTCTCCAACCAAGCAATAATCGATTTTTTCTTGGCGTGCTTCGAGGGTTTCAATCACTTTCACCGTGCCATTAACCGCCGGGCCTTCTTCATCACTGGTAATTAAAAAGCCAATAGAACCCGGTGCATCCGGGTATTGGTTTATAAACTGTTTCACTGCCACCATAAAACAGGCAATACTGCTTTTCATATCGGCAGACCCACGTCCATTTAACATGCCATTATCATCAATGTGCGCTGAGAAAGGGGGGTGCGTCCATTGACTGGCAGGCCCGGTGGGAACCACATCAGTATGACCCGCAAAAACAAATAACGGATTGGTTTGACCGCGTCTAGCCCAAAGATTGGTGACTTCACCGAATGGCATGGGTTCAATGTTGAATCCCAGCGGACGGAGGTATTCGGCAATCAGGGTTTGGCAACCATAGTCATTTGGGGTGATGGATTCGATTTGGATTAAGGATTGGGCTAATGGAATGGTTTCAGTCATTTAGAGTTCGCACTTTTTAAGGTCTTTTATTGAATAACGCCCCATTTGGGGTTGCGGGTTTATCTGTTCTATCAGGTTAGAGGAGCTTTTCATATTCTTTGGTATTAAAGCCAAATAAAACTTGCTGCGCTGTTTGCAATACAGGACGCTTTATCAGCGTGGGATTTTCAATCAGTAATGCCGGCTGTTGGCTATTCATTAATGCGGTTTGCTGGGGTTCATCGAGTTGTTTCCATGCGGTGCTGCGTTTATTGACAATCACGCTCATGGGGTGATGTTTTAACCAGGCCTGGAGGGTGTCGATGGTCAATGGTCTTTTGCGAAAATCTTGAAACTGAAAGTCAATTTGATGGGATTCAAGAAACTTTCGCGCTTTGCGAACGGTATCACAATTGGGTATGCCATATAAAATCATCTTCATGCTAGCGAAAGACCCTGTGTTTAAGAAACAGTATTCAAAAGTGTTATTTTAAAACATTTTTGGTTAGAAATTGGCGCGAAAGTTTATAAAGAACGCAATTGAAGCGGATGAGTAGTTGCAAATGAGCTTTAACGGAGGAGTCTATATTAGAGGGTCGATGTATTGTATAATCGGCGCTTTATTTTTATTACTTTAATGAAGAGAAGAAGAATATGACTATCAAGCGAATCGGTCACCGTTATAGCGATGCTAAGACGGGAACGACCTTGGATGTATGGTTTCCACGTTCTAACAAGGAAATCGCCCGTAACTGTTTGGCTTTGAAAGCTGGCGTGATTAAAGCAGATTTTGTGACGGTTGAAATCGCTTCGGTGGATGAGGCGCCGACCACGGCAGAAGATGCCTATCTACGCCTTCATTTATTGTCAGAATGTGCCTATCAACCTCATACGATTAATTTAGAGGGTGTATTTAGTTTATTGACGAATGTTGCCTGGACAAGTGCCGGGCCGGTATTGCCTTCAGAAGTTGAAAATTTGCGTGAAGCCATTGCCAATGAGGCGCATTCGTTAACCGTAACGTCCATCGATAAATTCCCGCGTATGGTGGATTACGTGATTCCGGAAGGGGTTCGGATTGCGGATGCAGATCGCGTACGTTTAGGGGCGCATTTGGCACCCGGTACCACGGTGATGCATGAAGGTTTCTGTAACTTTAATGCTGGTACTTTAGGGCATTCTATGGTTGAAGGTCGTATCAGTGCTGGCGTCGTCATTGGTGAAAATTCTGATATTGGCGGTGGGGCTTCGATTATGGGCACCTTGTCGGGCGGCGGTAAGCAGGTGATCTCAATGGGGCAAAGAAACTTATTGGGCGCGAATGCAGGCCTGGGTATTTCTTTAGGGGATGATTGTATCGTTGAGTCGGGTTTGTATATCACGGCAGGCACAAAAGTGAAAATGCCGGATGGTTCGATTGTATCGGCACGTGACTTATCAGGACAGTCTAAATTGTTGTTCAGACGTCACAGCCAAACGGGTCAGGTGCAGGCGATTATGACAGATGGTACTGTGTGGAGCGGTTTAAATAGCACGCTTCACAGTAACGATTAGAGCTCATAAATTATAATATGGCTAAAGTATTAGGCTTTGATCATGTCAGTATTCTTGTTGAAGATGCCGATAGCGCCTTACAGTTCTATCAAACGTTATTGGAGCTGCCTTTGTTAGACAGGCCTAAGCTGGGATTCCCCGGTTACTGGTTAGATTTGTTGAACGGGCAGAGTTTGCATTTAATGCAACTGCCCAATCCTTATCAAGCGGCGAAGCGTCCTGAGCATGGCGGGTGGGATGTGCATTTTGCATTGCGCGTCGATTCTGTAAGTGAATATACGTCGATACTTGAGCAGTTGGGCGTGCCTTTTACTCAAAGTCGTTCGGGTCGACGTGCGGTGTTTATTCGTGACCCTGATAACAATGCCTTTGAATTATTTGAGGTGTCACTTCCTTAATCGGCTGCCCAACGAAATTCGTTTGGTGTGAAAAAATTATCTGGCGTTAATAATCAATGGCCTCTAAAAGGGCATCTTGCAGTTCTTGCTGTTTATGTTTCAGATGAAGTGTTTCATCATTGGTTGAGCTGATAATAAAGGTGTCTTCGGCCTTTTCACCGACGGTATTGATTTTTGCATCATAAACTCGAATTTTACATTGTCGAAAAGCCATACCGATTTTAGCCAATAATCCAGGAATATCTTTGGTATGAATGGTTAATTCCATCAGTTGATCGGTGATGGTTTCAAAACGAATCTCTGTTGGCGTTTCAAAACACCGAATTCGGCGTGGTTCAGGTTGGTTGGTCGGTAAGGCGTCTTCCTTCAGGAACAGCTGGTATTTTAAAGTTTCTTCAATATTACTCAAGACGTTAGCATCGGTAATGCTTTTGTTTTCTGAATCTAGGCAGTAAATAATAACGAGTGTCATATCATTTTCACCGGAATAGATTTTCGCTTCAACAATGTTTAGCATGAGCTTATCTAGAATTTGTGAAAACTGTGCAAATAGATAGTTTCGGTCGTGCATGAATATAATGATTTCTGTTGCGCCTCGAGCGGTGGTGGGTTGCACTTGTATATTAATGTCATCTTGGTTTTTATCGTAAAGGCTTCGTGTAATGCGGGCAATTTCGGCAATACTTTGACGGTTAAAAAAGTCTGTTTTTTCAAAAGCTTGCCAAAATGGTTGAAAGTCAGCGGAGCTTAATCCGCGTTTTTTGAGTTGTTCGCTGGCTTTTTCTTTATTGTATATAGCTTGCTTAATGCGGTCTTTCGGTTGATTTGAGGTTGCATCGAGTGCTTGGCTGGTATTGTTATAAAGTTGTAGGAAAAGTTGGTTTTTCCAGTCATTCCAAACTTCATCGGAGGTTGATCGAACATCCGCAAGGGTGAGCAAATAAAGGTGATCCAGGCGCTCTTGACTCCCCATTTTTTTTGCAAACTGTTGAATGACATTCGGATCGGATAGATCTTTCTTTTGTGCAACATAGGAAAAGTCCAAGTGGCGAAGTACCAGCCAGCTTAATAATTCCGAATCGTTTTTATTGAGATTGTGTTTGTAGGCAAACTCTTTGGCATCAATTGAGCCCAGCTTTTCATGCGTACCATTTCGCCCTTTAGCAATATCGTGGAATAAGCCGGCTAATAGCAGGATCTCAGGCTTGCAAAGTTGCTGGGAAATTTGATGTGCTGTGGGGAATTCATAGGCGAATTTTTTTATAAAAAAGCGTCTTAAATTACGAATCACCAACATGGTGTGCTCATCGACGGTATAAGCATGAAAGATGTTAAATTGCATTAGGCCGGATATTTTTTGAAAACTGGGAAGGTAGGCGCCCAAAATACCGTAGGCATACATGCGTTTTAAGGCCGCGTTGACCCCTTTGGGTTGGCGAAACAGTTCTATAAATAATGCTTTATTAATGGGGTCGGAACGAAATTGGTCATCAATTAGGTGGAGGTTGTCACGAATCAGGCGGATGGTGCGTGATCGAATCCCTTCGATTAATTGATCATAGTTTTCAATGATAATAAACACTTCAAGGAGCGCCGTTGGGTTTTTAATAAACAGGTTTTCTTTAATGACGTCCAAATATTGATTGACGAGCCGAAATCTTGGATTGATTTCTTGAATTTGATCAGCTTCAACTTGATATATGTATTCTTTAAAATGTTGTAGCAATATCTCATTTAAACGTGCAATGGTGTGCGCTTTTTGATAATAAGGTTTCATATAGGCTTCAACCGACTTTACCATATCCACTTCCGAGTTGTTGTTATCGTAGATCGGTTTTGCCAGTTGTTGTTGGTGGTCAAAGAGTAAACGGTTTTCGTTGCGTTTTTTAAGGCGATGTAAGGCAAAGCGGACACGGTTGAGATAATGGTATGCCGATTGAATTTCTTTAAATTCTTTTAAAGAAATAAAGTTGTGCTGTAACAGTTCTTGAAGGGAATCTGCCCCAAAATGTCTTTTGGCAACCCAAAGGATGGTTTGGATATCTCTAAGCCCACCGGGACTTTCTTTAATATTGGGTTCAAGTTGGTAAAGGGTGTTGTGGTAGCGTTTGTGGCGATTTTGTTGTTCTTCAAGTTTGGCCGTAAAGAAAGCATGACTAGGCCAGAAGCTTTTTAAGTTAAAGACATTTTGTAGCGATAAAAAAGGTTCAAAGCTGCCGGTGAGCCAACGCGCTTCTAGTAAGCTGGTGGCAGTGGTAATGTCCGCTTTACCGTCTTGAATGCATTGCTCTAGATTGCGAACAGCATGACCCACTTCAAAGCCCAGATCCCAAAGGTAGGTAATGAATTCACAAATTTTGTCTTGGTAGTCTTCTGCGTGTTCACTTAATATTAATAGATCAATATCGGAATAGGGCTGTAATTCGCCACGACCATAACCGCCTATCGCAATGAATGATAGGTTTTCCGAGTCTGCTTTGCTGAAAAAGTGAAACCATATTTTTTTCAGTAACTGGTCGATAAATGAGGTTCTTTCTGTTAACAAGGTTGAGACTGGCTCTCCCTGGTCAAATTTAATAAATTGTTGTTCATTAAAATCATGAAGCAGTTTTCGGCCACTGATTAAGGAAGCCGTTTGTTCTCCCTGGTCTAGATGGTAAACAAAGCTGTCAGGTGTGTCGGATAGATTGGCAGTGGCAGTCATATTGAACCTTTTTAAGGAAGTACTGGGGTTTCGTTCGGTCTGAGCGTTAGCACTTCATAACCCGTTTGGGTCACCGCAATGGTGTGTTCCCATTGTGCTGACAGTTTTCGATCGACCGTTTTAACCGGGAAGATGGTATTTTTAGGGTGTTTTTTATTCGGCCCTAGGGTTTTAACATGGTAGCTACCTTGATTAATCATTGGCTCAATGGTGAAAACCATGCCTGCTTGTAATTCGATCTGTTTGAGTTCCGGTGAGGTGTAGTGCATAACTTGTGGCGCTTCGTGGAAGTTGGCGCCAATGCCGTGACCACAATATTCTCGAACCACGGAAAAATGGTTTTGGTGTGCATGGCTTTCAATGGCTTCAGCAATGTCGTATAAAGTGGCCTTTGGTTTAACGGCCTCAATCCCCAGCCAAAGACATTCGTGAGCAACTTGGCAGAGTTTGTGGGCGAAAGGCTTTACCTTTCCGACTTCATACATCATACTGTTGTCCCCATGGTAGCCGTCTTTGATAACGGTGACGTCAATATTGACAATATCGCCATTTTTAAGTTTTTTATCAAAATCGGGGATGCCATGACAAACCACATCATTCACTGAGATGCAACTTTCGGCAGGAAATCCATGATAATCAAGGGTTGCAGCAACAACGCCTTGTTCTGACATGTATTTTGTCATAATCGCATTGAGTTCTCCTGTGGATATGCCCGCTTTGACATAAGGCTCAATCATGACCAGTACATTTGCAGCGATTTTGCCGGCAATACGAAGTTTTTCAAGTTCTTGAGCAGTTTTGATTTTAATGGTCATATTCTATGGTTTCCGTAAAATGTTGTCCTAAGGTGCAGAGTTTGCAGGAAAATAAAGTTGATTGATTGACGCCTTTGTGGTATAAATTCGCCGCCTTTTCAATGAAGGTTATTTTAACAGAAAACCACACACTTGCCGAGACAACAAGCGGGGTGCCACACAGATATAAGTGGTTCGTTTGTTGGGCAGGTGGAGGCTTAACCCAATTTATGGAGAAAAATCATGGCTAAAGTTACTATGCGCCAAATGCTGGAAGCAGGTGTTCATTTCGGACATCAAAAGCGCTATTGGAATCCAAAAATGTCACAATACATTTTTGGTGAACGCAATAAAATTCATATCGTCAACCTAGAAAAATCCTTACCTTTATTTAATGATGCTTTAAATTTTTTAGGCGGTATTGCTGCTAAGAAAGGCACAGTGTTGTTTGTGGGAACTAAGCGTGCAGCAAGTGATTTGGTTGCTCAAGAAGCAATACGTTGTGGTATGCCTTATGTTAACCACCGCTGGTTGGGCGGTATGTTGACAAACTTTAAAACCATTAAACAGTCTATTAAAAATCTAAAAGATTTAGAAGTTCAAGCGCAAGATGGTACCTTTGAAAAAATCACCAAAAAAGAAGCTTTGATGCGTACGCGCCAAAAAGCGAAGTTGGAACTTTCATTAGGGGGTATTAAAGATATGCGTGCCATGCCGGATGCAATCTTTATTATTGATACAGGAAATGAAAAAATTGCCATTCAGGAAGCGAAAAACTTAGGCATTCCGGTCGTGGGTGTCGTTGATACCAATAATGATCCGAGTGATATTGATTATGTTATTCCCGGTAACGATGATGCCGTGCGTGCGGTTTCATTGTACCTAGCCGCTGTTGCAGATGCCGTTATCGAAGGTAAAGGCACGATTGCAACGGCTGTGGATAATGATGAATTTGTGGAAGAAAAAGCAGAAGCTTAATTACATTATTAAGGTATAAAAAGCACCCAGGCCTGGGTGTTTTTGCTTCTCAAAACAGGTTTGCGAAGTTTGAACGCCGGGTTTCTACGAGACCTTTACATGAGTGGGAATCAAAAGAAAAATGTGAAGAAATTAACCATTTTTATTCGTTTATCCATCTCGTGAAACGGTCTCTTTACATTTAGTTTAGTATAAATATTTGAGGTTTGAATATGGCTGTTACAGCATCAATGGTAAAACAATTGCGTGAAATGACAGGCGCAGGAATGATGGATTGTAAAAAAGCACTCGGTGAAACCGATGGTAATATGGATGATGCAATCGAGTTGCTTCGCAAAAAAGGGATGGCCGGAGCAGATAAGAAAGCCGGTAGAACTGCAGCAGAAGGTGTTGTGGCGATTGCGATTTCTGATGATAAGAAGAAAGCGGCTATTGTTGAAGTGAATTGCGAAACTGATTTTGTTGCCAAGGGGGATGAATTTAAAACCTTTGCAGATGAAGTCGCTCAAATTGTCCTTGCAAGTGGTCATGTTGATGTCGAAGCCGTTCTGAATGAAAAAATGGCAAATGGACAAACAGTTGATGAGAGACGTCGTGAAATGGTCGGCAAAATCGGTGAAAATATGGCGATTCGTCGCGCAGAAATCATCGAAACGTCAGGCCAAATTGGTCAGTATCAACATGGTGAGAAAATTGGTGTTGTTGTCGCCATGGATGGTGGGGATGATGCGTTGATTCGGGATATTGCCATGCACGTTGCTGCTGCGAAGCCGTCTGCTATTTCAGTGGATGATGTTGATCAAGAAATGGTTGAGAAAGAACGCAAATTCCAAATTGAGCAGGCTCAGGAATCCGGAAAGCCGGCAGAAATTATCGAAAAAATGATTGAAGGCCGGATGCGCAAGTATTTACAAGAAATTACCTTGTTGGGTCAGGCGTTTGTTAAAGACCCAGATCAAAGTGTTGAAAAGCTGCTCAAAGCTTCTGGCGCTTCGGTTAATAACTTTGTTCGTTTGGAAGTGGGTGAAGGGATTGAGATCGAAGAAACTAACTTTGCTGACGAAGTGGCTGCTGCCGCTGCTGCTGCAAAAGGTTAAGCGTTTTGATTTCAAGTGCGTTCTTAGCTGAACTGCCTTGATAAAGTGCAAAAGGAGCCATGATAGTTTGCTATCGTGGCTTTTTTTTAACTTAAAATAGAGAATGACAGCTGGGTGGTGTTCAATTTGGTGGTATGGTTGTTTTTAAATCAAGCGATCGATCACAGAAGGTGGGGAAAATATGGCATTAAAATATCGTCGTGTATTGTTAAAATTTAGTGGTGAAGCCTTAATGGGGTCGGGAGATTTTGGTCTGGATGCAACGACGCTACGCCAAGTGGTTTTTGAAGTGAAGGCTTTACATGATCTAGGTGTTGAGGTTGGGCTGGTTGTCGGTGGCGGTAATATTTTTAGAGGGGCACAAATCCAAGGAGCGGGTATTCAGCGCACGACGGGGGATCATATGGGAATGATGGCAACGGTTATTAATGCGTTGGCATTACGAGATGTGATTGAAGATATTGGTCTATCGGCAGTGATTTATTCAGCCATGTCGATCGAAGGCGTCTCTCACGGTTTTAATGCAAATCATGTTAAAAAAGGTCTTGCACAAGGACAAATTGCTATTTTTGCAGCGGGAACGGGCAGTCCCTTTTTTACCACCGATACCGCGGCAGCGCTAAGAGGGATTGAGATAGATGCGGATATCGTTTTGAAAGCCACTAAAGTGGACGGTATTTATACTGCGGATCCTTCTAAAGATACCAATGCGACTCGGTTAACAGAGTTGAGTTATGATGATGTGATACGTAAGAATTTACAGGTAATGGATATGACAGCATTTGTTCTGTGTCGGGATCATGGAATGCCTATTCGCGTTTTCGATATGTTTAAAAAAGATGCTGTTATCCGTATTGTTCAAGGTGAAGATGAAGGCACTTTGGTGCATTAACTTAGGCTAAGGAAAATAAAGATGCAAGAAGCAATATTTGAAGATGCTGCAACAAGAATGCATAAGTCGGTTGAAAATTTAGAATCGAATTTTGCCAAGATTCGAACCGGGCGGGCTCACCCAAGTATTTTGGATTCCATAAAAGTGGATTATTATGGTTCGGATGTGCCAATCAGTCAGGTTGCGAACATTAATGTCGAGGATGCGCGTACCTTAACTGTGCAGCCTTGGGAGCATAATATGGTGTCTGTTGTCGAGAGGGCTATTATGACGTCTGATCTAGGCGTAAATCCAGTCACCAACGGGAATTTAATGAGAATTCCGATGCCACCATTGACAGAAGAGCGCCGCAAGGAATTTATTAAGTTGGCGCGTTCTGAAGCAGAGCAAACCAAAGTGGCTATTCGTAATATTCGCCGCGATGCGAATGCTGAATTTAAGAATTTAAATAAAGATAAAGACATGACGGATGACGAATTGCGTCAAGCAGAAGATCGTATTCAAAAAGTAACGGACACCCATGTTTCTGAAGTAGATCAAATGCTTAAGGTTAAAGAAGAGAGTTTGATGGAAATTTAAGCTGAAATTGTTTTGTTTTTACGGCATAATTACGGGTTATGTCGTCCTCTTCGAGGTGTTTTCTTGAGGGGATAACGGCCTTTCTTGGCAGATGCTTTGAGAGGCCGTTTTTGTTTGTTTTGTTTTTAGCCATTCTTTTTTTTTGCAAAGTTTAGGAATTTTTTTGAGTCAAAGAAACCATCCCGCCCTTCCCCAGCACCTTGCCATTATTATGGATGGTAACGGTCGTTGGGCCAAAAAACGATTTTTACCACGCTTTGTTGGCCACAAAAAGGGTTTGAATTCTGTCAAACGTGTGGTGAGCTATTGCGCGAAGGTCGGTGTGGGTTCGTTAACGCTTTTTGCCTTTAGCACAGAAAATTGGAAGCGGCCAAAAGACGAAGTGAATAAATTAATGGGGTTGTTTTTAGTCGCTTTGCAAAAGGAAGTGGCTAAGCTAAATGAAAACAATGTGCGCTTGAAAATAATTGGTCAACGAGAAGCGTTTTCGGAAGAATTACAACAATATATTGCGCAAGCTGAGTTATTGACCGCCCAGAATACCGGGTTGGTTTTGAATATAGCGGCCAATTATGGCGGTCGATTTGATATCGTTAGTGCTGTACAGCAGTGGCAGCGGGCGCATCCAGAAGCATCCGTATCCGATTTGACACCTGATGCCTTATCTGAGTATGTTGCTTTATCTGATCAGCCGGAACCGGATTTGTTGATCCGTACAGGTGGCGAGCAACGGATTAGCAATTTCCTGATTTGGCAAATGGCGTATACCGAATTTTATTTTACCGAAACGCTTTGGCCGGACTTTGATGAACGCCAGTTAGATCGTGCGATTGAATCTTTTCAGCAAAGAGAGCGTCGTTTTGGTCGAACCAGTGAGCAGGTTTCAAAATGTTGATCCCTAGAATTGTGACTGCCATTTTATTGATTTTGCTGGTGGCGGGCTTATTGTTGTTGAATTCTCCCCAGGCCTGGTTGATTTTTACGTTGGTTATGACCGTTATTGCCGGCTGGGAGTGGTCTGGATTTGTTTTAAATAAATCCATGGCATTTCGCTTTGAATATGCGTTGATGATTGTTGTTTTGTCGCTATTGTCAATTCAATTTGCTTCGACTCAGCTTTTGGCTGCCATGACCCTGATGGTGATGTTGGCTATGGTTATTTCGGTTAGTCAGTATCAACGTTCACAAGCCCATATTCAAATTAAGTCGTCCATTTTGGTTTTGGGGTTGGGTGGATTGGTCTTGGTGAATTTTGCAACGGCTTTTATGACTTTTGTGACAGCGTTTTCTCCCGGGATTGTTCTGTTGAGTTTGATGACGATTTGGGCTTTAGATACGGGTGCTTATTTTTCAGGACGGCGATTTGGCAAGCATAAATTGGCATCAATTGTCAGTCCCGGTAAAACTTGGGAAGGTGTGATTGGTGGTGGGGTTTTGGCTTTATTGGTTGCCGGATTTGGGTTGAATTATCTGGCGTTAGATTTAAAGGTCACTGATGGTATTGTTGCCGTTGGCTTTATGGCAATTGCCGTTTTCTCAGTGTTTGGTGATTTGTTTGAAAGTTTAATGAAACGTCAAGTGGGTTTGAAAGACAGTGGTCAATTGTTGCCGGGTCATGGCGGAGTTTTAGATCGGGCAGATAGTTTATTGGTGGCGATACCCATGTTTTATTTTATTTGGCAAGCTGTGGTTGTGATTAAGCTATGACGATTGTATGGTCTATTTTTGGGTTTGTGGTTGCGCTGAGCATTTTGGTTACCATTCATGAATGGGGTCACTTTATGACAGCACGGCTTTTAAATATTAAGGTAACCCACTTTTCGATTGGCTTTGGAAAGGTGTTTTTAAAACGACAATGGGGGGAAACTCGTTATCAACTGGCGTGGATTCCATTGGGCGGTTATGTTCGATTTGCTGATGAACGGGAAGGCGATGTAGCAGAACAAGATTTGCCCAGAGCTTTTAATCGTCAATCTGTTTATAAACGTTTTGCTGTCGTGGCGGCAGGGCCTATTATTAATTTGCTGTTTGCCTGGATTGCCTTTTCATTCATTTATTTTTCTGGTGTGACAGGCATAAAGCCAGTTTTTGATCAAGTGACGCCTCAATCTGCTTTAGCTGAGCAGTTACCAAATAATGACCAGGCCTGGCAAATTTTGGCATTAAATGGACACCCTGTATTGGATTGGCAGGAAGTCCACCAGTCTTTATTGCAGGCATTGGTCAATCAGCAAGAGACTGTCATTTTAGCGTTACGCGCTTTTAACGGGGCTGAAGAGCGAAGTCTTGTATTAAATCTTCAGGGTTTAGACATTAATCAACCTAAGCAGCAGTGGTTAAGTATGTTAGGATTTCAGCCTAAATTACCTGACTCAGCGCCTGTTATTAACCAAATCTCGCCAGAATCACCCGCTGAATTGGCGGGACTTAAGCCTCGAGACCATATCCTAGAAGTTGATGGTCATGCCGTGGAGACATGGTCTGAGTTGGTGCATGTGATTCAGGTAAACCCAAACCAAACGATGATGTTCTTAATTGAGCGTGATCAGCAAGTCCTATTAAAGTCGGTGACTTTGGGTGAAAAAAACCTAGTGGAGCGATCAATTGGTTATTTGGGCGCAACCGTCATGGTCGATGAACAGGCATTGGCAGCTTACCGTACGACTCAGACTTACTCCATCTGGCAATCCTTAGAAAAAGGCGGGCAACACACTTTAAAAATGGTTGATATAACCGTTGAAATGATTCGACAGATGATTTTAGGAACCGTGTCGGCACAAAATATTTCCGGACCGATGAGTATTGCAGAATATTCCGGTGAAGCTTTGCAAAATGGTACTGTGGCGTTTTTATCTTTATTAGGATTATTGAGTTTAAGTATTGGTATTTTGAACCTATTACCCATCCCGGTGTTGGATGGGGGACATTTATTCTTCTATCTAATCGAAATAATCAAAGGCTCACCTGTTTCTGAAGCGATTGAGGGGGTCGCTCAAAAGCTTGGGTTAGCAATGATTTTGGCACTGACATTTTTTGCTTTATTTAACGACGTGGTACGTATCTCAAATGGTTAAACATTTTTTAAATTTTATCATTCTTGCTGCCTTGGCAGCGAGTTTGTCAATTGCGCATGCAGAAACCCGCTTTACCATTCAAAAAATTGAGTTGGAAGGGAATCAGCGGGTAAGTTTTGAAACCGTTCGAAGTTATTTACCGATTGAAGTGGGTGACTTAATCACTGAGAAAACAATTCAAGAGGGTATTCAAGCACTTTATAAAACGGGCTTTTTTCGAGATATTGCTTTTTTTCAAGCCGGGCAAGGGGTGTTAAAAATTCGAGTATTGGAACGACCTTCTATTTCAGAGGTTAAGCTAGAAGGCAATAAGCTGATTACCAAAGATGAAATGACGATGGCTTTAAGTTCTATGGGGATTAAACAGGGTCGTATCTTTAATGATACGCGTATGGAATCCATCATTCTGGATCTAAGAAGACGCTATCAAAACCAGGGGTACTATGCGGCTGAAGTGGATATTGAAGTCACTGAGCTGGAAAGGAATCGAGTGGCGCTTTTAATTAAAGTTGAAGAAGGGAAGCCGGCAACGATTGGTCGAATTACACTGGTTGGTAACAAAACCTATTTGGATAGTACTTTAAAAAATCAGCTGTTATTAACAGAAACGGCCTTAATCGGGGATTCAAATAAGTACGCAAAACCAAAGCTAGAGTCAGACATCGAAAGTTTGCGATCTTACTATATGGATAGAGGGTTTGCTGAATACGACGTTACCTCTTCACAGGTCAGTTTGTCATTGGATAAAACTCAGGTCTTTATTACGATTAATATGAATGAAGGCCCTCAATATACCGTGTCGAAAATTGATTTCAGCGGTGATCCGGTCTTGGAAAGAACTGAGTTGGAGTCGTTATTACAAATCCAAATTGGCGATTACTTTTCACGTGGGCAAATTGTTGAAACGGTCAATGCGTTGCGTAATCGTTTAAGTGAAGAAGGCTATGCGTTTGCTGAAATTGAACCGATTACGAATTTGGACAAAAACAACCGTTTAGTCAGTTTAGATTTTCGTATTGAACCCAAAAGCCGTGTTTATGTCCGGCGTATACGCATTGAGGGCAATACTCGAACTTGGGATACGGTCATTCGACGTGAATTAAGGCAGTTTGAAAGTGCGCCTTATTCATTAGAAGCTGTTCGCCAGTCCAATTTGCGGTTAAATCAATTGGGGTATTTCCGTACGGCAAGAGTGGGGACGGAGAGAATAACAAAAGACTTAGTTGATTTAGTGGTTAAGGTTGAGGAACAATCGACCGGGTCTTTTAATGCGGGTGTGGGTTATTCTCAAGTCGATGGTATTAGCTTTTCTTTAGGGGTTACTGAACGAAATGTGATTGGTTCTGGTTATAGAACCAATATTAACGCTAGGAGCAGTGCATCCACTAAATATGCAGACGTTAGCGTAACCGATCCTTATTTTACCCAATATGGCGTTTCCTTAACGGGTGCCTTTTACTTTAGACAAGTTGATGCAGCGCAATTAAACGTTGCTGACTATACCACCAATAATCTCGGTGTGAGAACCAGCATTTCTTACCCCACAGATGAGTGGAGTAAGCTCAGTTATGGTCTGAAATTAGATCGACAGGCATTAGAATGTGTCAGTACCTTTTTGGTCTGTAATGATTATGTTGCTCAAACAGATGCCACTGCCAATGAATCGGTGCGTTTAACCTTAGGGTGGCGTAGTAACACCACTAACAGTTACAGTTTTTCAACAGATGGACGAAATTTAAATTTGAGCAGTGAGTTAGTGGTGCCGACAAACTCTGATTTGTCTTTTTATAAACTGTATTTACAAGATTCACATTATTTTCCATTGAATTCAATCTTTACCTTAAAGTTAAAAGGGGATTTGGCTTACGCGGGAACTTATGGAAAAACCAAAGAAATCCCTTTTTACGAAAATTTTTATGCAGGTGGATTTGGAACCGTAAGAGGCTATGAAGCGAATTCATTAGGGGAACGTTATGATCTTGCCACTCAAGGATCTAATCGTCCGATTGGTGGTGCCTATCGTGTTGTTACCAATGCAGAAATCATTTTCCCGATGCCCTTTGTCGAAGATTCTGGCAATTTACGACTGAGTTTTTTTGTTGACGCGGGGAATGTTTTTAATCAGGGTAATAATATTCAGT
This sequence comes from Piscirickettsiaceae bacterium CG07_land_8_20_14_0_80_44_28, assembly GCA_002779995.1. Taxonomy (GTDB): domain Bacteria; phylum Pseudomonadota; class Gammaproteobacteria; order Thiomicrospirales; family Thiomicrospiraceae; genus Hydrogenovibrio. The sequence continues at coordinate 28,691 of PEWX01000073.1, read as the reverse complement.
TACCGGAGTTTCGTTCAGCTACCGGGTTAGCCCTTTCTTGGATAACGCCGGTTGGACCTTTGGCCTTTAGTTTGGCAAAACCCTTGAATTACCGTGAGGGTGATCGCACCCAAGTGTTTCAGTTTAACTTAGGGATTCCAATGTAGTGTGAAGGTGTTAAAACGTTTAAAAACCAAGATTAATCGGATACAATAAATAAAAATTTTTGACTAAGGGTAGGGTTATGCATAAAAGGCTAATAGCAATTTTGAGCGTATTGCTTTGGGTGGTTGCCACTCAAGTACAAGCGCAATCCGTTAAACTGGGGGTAGTTAATGTAGGGATGCTATTAGAAAAAGCCCCTCAGGCTCAGGCAGCAGGAAAAAGTCTTGAAAAGGAATTTGGGCCTCAGCAGACCGAGCTAAAGCGGATGGCTGCCAAACTTGAACAAATGCAACAAGACTATCAAAAAAATCAATTAATTCTATCTGAATCACAAAAAGCCGCTTCTGAACGTGAAATTACCATGATGACGCGTGATATTCAGCGAAAAAGAAACGATATACAAGAGTTGGTTAATATCCGACGCAATGAAGAGTTGGCGAGTCTGCAAAATGAGGTCAATAAAGCAATACGGATAATTGGTGAACAGCAAGCCTATGACTTAATTCTGTATGAAGGCATCGCTTATACCAATAACCGTTTGGACATCACCGAGGCAGTCCTGAAATATCTTGAAAAAGAATATCGTAGTAAACGTGATAACTTTAACCAGTAAGATTTGAGATGAACCTTTGAATTTAAATGAACTTGCCGATTTTTTAACCGAACAGGGCTTGGAAGTCACCCTAATTGGGAATGGCTCTCAAGAAATTTGTCAGGTTTCCAGCTTGGCTCACGCACAAGCAGATCAAATTACATTTTTTAACGACCCTAAGAGACATCAAGAATTAAACACCACTCAAGCAGGCGCTGTGATTCTGAAACCAGAGTTTCAGGCGTTGACCACCGCCAACTGTTTGCTGGTTTCTAACCCTTATTATGCCTTTGCTAAAGTTTCTGATTTGTTAAATGGTTTCCAGTTTACGCCGGGAATCGATGCGAGCGCATCGGTGGATAAAAGTGCGAAACTTGGAAATGGCGTTTATATTGGCGCTCAGTCAGTGATCGGGGCGAGTGTTGAGATCAAAGATCATACTTATATTGGACCAGGATCCGTTGTAATGGACAGGGTAACAATTGGTCGACAGGGTGTCATTATGCCAAATGTGACGATTATGTCTGATAGTGTTATTGGGGATCAGGTTTATTTAGACGGTGGCTGTGTCATTGGTGGTCAAGGCTTTGGGTTCGCTAATGATAAAGGTGAGTGGCAGAAAATTCCTCAGTTGGGTCGCGTGGTGATAGGCAATCGTGTCTTTGTTGGCGTCAATGCAAATATCCACCGCGGCGCCATTGAAGATACCATTATTGAAGACAACTGTATTATCGATAGTCTCGTTCATATTGCCCATAATGTTAAAGTGGGTTATGGCACCGCTATTGCCAGCCAAGTTGGTTTTGCCGGGAGTACGACTGTTGGAAAATATTGTATTTTTGGGGGTCAAGTTGGTGTGAATGGGCATATTGAGCTTGCAGATGGTGCACAATTTGGTGCTAAAGCCGGTGTCACCCATTCGATTAAATCGGCGGGGAATTATTCGGGTTTTCCAGCGATACCAACCACAGAGTGGCAAAAAAACATGGTTAGAAGCAAGCATTTACATGAAATGGCACAAAAAATTAGAATTTTAGAAAAAGCAGTACAAGAACTCAAAACAAAACTGGAATAAAAATAAGATGTTGAATGTTAAAGAGATATTTGAATATTTACCCCATAGATACCCGTTTTTATTAGTGGATCGTGTTACCAAATTTGAGGCGGGTGCTTCTTTAAAAGCCTTTAAAAATGTCACCTATAATGAACCTCAATTTACCGGACATTTCCCCGACAACCCAATTATGCCTGGGGTAATGATTATTGAAGCCATGGCTCAGTGCACAGGTATTTTAGCGTTTAGAACACAACAAGTTAAACCAGATGGGACTTCGATGTATTATCTAGCAGCAGTTGATAATTGTCGTTTTCGAAAGCCTGCTATTCCGGGTGATCGGCTGGATTTTGAAGTTAAGGCTTTGAATAATAAAAAAGGCATTTGGAAATTCCAGTGCACGACCAGTGTGGATGGCAAACTGATTGCCTCTTGTGATATGTTATGTGCAGAGCGTAAGGTTTAGCCTAAATAAGGACCATAAAAGGGGTTTTTGTGATTCATCCAACGGCTATTATTGATGAAAAAGCGCACATCGCGCCGGATGTTATGATTGGGGCTTATAGTATCATCGACGCCGATGTCACTATCGGCGCCGGGACAGTTATTGGTCCGCATGTTGTCATTTCAGGGCCGACAGTGATTGGGGAAAATAACCAGTTTTTTCAGTTTTGCTCAATTGGTGCGGCGCCTCAAGATAAAAAATACGCGGGGGAACCCACCCGTTTAACCATTGGTCATAATAATACCTTTCGTGAAAATGTTACCGTCAATCGCGGCACGATTCAAGACCGGGGTGAAACCACCATTGGGGACGATAATTGGGTCATGGCAGGGGTGCATATTGCACACGATTGTATTATTGGTGATCATGTCATTTTTGCTAATGCTTCAGCATTAGCCGGGCATGTTACTGTTAATGATTGGGCAATTTTGGGTGGCTATACCTTAGTGCATCAATTTTGTCATATTGGAGAACATGCATTTTGTGGTATGGGCAGTGTCATTAACCAAGATGTCCCTAATTTTATTACGGTTTCAGGTAATTTGGCTGGGCCAAGAGGACTAAATATTGAAGGGTTAAAACGACGAGGGTTTGATAAAGCACAACTCAATCTCGTTAAAAAATCCTATCGGGCTTTATATCGAACCGGATACCGTTTAGAAGAAGCCATTCAAGAGATTGATGCCATCAATGATGAACGTAACACCCTAGATTCATTAATAACCTTTCTCAAAAATTCACACCGTGGCGTCGTCCGTTAATTCAGAGTTGGTTTCAAATGCCCCTATTGTCTTTGTCATCATAGCGGGCGAAGCCTCAGGTGACTTACTCGGTGCGGATTTAATTCGTTCACTAAAGCATGACTATCCTCAAGCTGAGTTTAAAGGGATTGGTGGTCAACAAATGATTGCTCAGGGCTTACAGAGCTGGGTACCGATGGAAAAGCTTTCTGTCATGGGTTTTTTTGAAGTGATAAAGCATCTCCCTGAACTCATTTCCATTCGTCGTTTTTGTATCCAACAGTTGCTAAAGACTCGTCCCGGTGCGGTGATTGGCATAGATGCACCGGATTTTAATTTTAAAATTGAAGCGGCTGCAAAGCAGGCAGGCATTCCGGCTATTCATTATGTGGGACCTTCTGTTTGGGCTTGGCGTGAAAAGCGTCTAAAGACCATTAAGAAACAAGTTGATGGAGTCTTAGTGTTGTTTCCTTTTGAATTGGAATATTATCAAAAGTATGGTATTCCGGCTAAATGTGTGGGGCACCCATTAGCGACACAGGTGCTAAAAGCTCCGACACAATCATTTGCAAGAGAAACTTTGTCGATAGCAAAGGATGTGCCTGTCACCGGGTTATTACCGGGGTCTCGTATGAGTGAGGTTCATTTGATGGCAGATATTTATATTCAGGTTGCTGTTCATATTCAAACCATCCACCCTAAAATGCAGTTTGTGATTCCGTGTATACATGCTGAGGCAAAACAGCGTATTGAAAAAGCCATAACGGACTATGGCAGCGGCTTAAAGGTGACGCTATTAGATCAGCAGGCGCAATTAGCAATGGCGGCTTCTGATCAATTATTAGTCACTTCGGGTACGGCAACGCTGGAGGCGGCATTGATGCAAAGGCCTATGATATTAGCGATGAAAATCCACCCGGTTTCTTATTGGATCATGAAACGTTTGGCAACCACACAGTGGATTGGTCTTCCAAATATTTTGGCAAAAAAAACACTGGTTCCAGAATACATTCAAGCAGAAGCAACCGTTCAGAACATCTCTTTGGCATTGGCTAAGTTGATTCAAGATCCAAAACTGCGCCATCTGCAATTGTCAGCTTTTAAAGAACAGGCGGAACAGTTACAACAAGATACATCAGCCATTGCAGTCAAAGCCATTCAGCATTGGGCTAACTTATGATAATGTCTCAGTTAGTTGGGGTGGATGAAGTTGGAAGAGGGCCTTTAGTGGGCGACGTGGTCGCTGCCGCAGTCATTTTACCGAATGATTGTCAGTTACCTTTAAAGGATTCGAAAAAACTCTCTGAGAAACGTCGAACAGGATTGGCGCAGGCGATAATAGCAGAAGCGATTGATTATCATGTTGCTACTGCGTCCCCTGCTGAAATTGATCAAATGAATATATTGTCAGCGACATTATTAGCCATGCAAAGAGCCGTGTCCGGTCTGAAACATCCTTATCAGAAAGTTTTAGTGGATGGTAATCGTTGTCCTGAACTGGACTGTGATTGTGAAGCTATCATTAAAGGAGATGGTTTGGTTGCTTCGATTAGCGCAGCATCAATTTTGGCAAAGGTGTATCGGGATCAGCAAATGTTAGATTTACATGACCAATATCCGCAGTATGGATTTGATCGGCATAAGGGCTATCCCACCGCTATGCATCTACAGCGTTTAGCTGAATTTGGACTTATTCCAGGCTATCGTCTGAGTTTTAAACCTGTTAAACAATATGCGAGCTTTGCACGAGATGGGATACACGAATAAAAATGGTTAAAATTTTCCATATTTTTTTCTCTGGTCCTACCTATAAAAAGTCTCCCTATATATAAACAGGGATTTCATTTGAGAAATATTTTGAATTCGATTAAAGTTAAAGCTGATGTGTTGGTTATGTGCTAGCGCACCTCATCGTTTTTTCAGGAATTTACATTAGGAATAGATATGACGACGGCATTAGAACAGGTTGAAAAAACAGCACAGCTTAGTAAAAACAATCAGATGAGTTTAATGATTTTTCAGGTACAGTTTCCCCATGAAAATGTGACACCTCCGTATTATGGGATGAATGTTTTTAAAGTCCGTGAAGTTTTAGAGGCAAGGGCATATGAAGTGTCAGAAATGCCAGATGCCAATCCTTTAATTGAAGGAATGATTGAACTGAGAGGTGTGTATTTGCCTGTGATTGATTTGCCGAAATGGATGGGGTTTGAAATGAGCGATGAAGAGCGTGAAAAATCGATTATTATCGTTTCAGATTTCAGTCATAATTTTATTGGTATGCGAGTCGCCCATATACACGGGGTTGAGGAAAAAAATTGGACAGATATCAAGCCCGCTTCAAACTATAATATGAATGTCAATACCAACCAAGTCATCAACCACACCTACCTAGAAAACAGTGATACCTTGTGTTTTATTTTAGATATTGAAAAACTGTTGATTGAAGCCATGCCATCAATGGCAGAGAAAATATTTGCTTCAGCAAAATCTGTAGTGGATAAGGGTTATCAAATTTCAGATGCGGTTAAAAATCGTAAAATTCTGTTTGCGGAAGACAGTCGCGCCATTCAACAGTATATGGGCATGGTGTTTGACCAACTGGGACTTCGTTACCAAGGCTTTGATAATGGCCGACTTTTGTTGAATTATTTGGACACCCTTGACAATATGGACGATGTGTCCATGGTCTTTACCGATTTAGAAATGCCGGAAGCTTCTGGGCATACGGTGATAAAAGAAATGAAAGCCAACCCTAAAACGCGTAATACGCCCATTATTGTTCATACCTCAATGACCAGTGATAATAATAGTCGAGAGGTTTTGGATATGGGGGCTGACCACTTTGTGGGTAAAGTGGATACGGATTTAATTGTGGCAACCATTCATAAAATTGAAGAAAAATATTACCCGCAGACTGTTTAGTCTTTCGATAGGCAATAAAAAAGGCACTGATCAGGTGCCTTTTTTTCTAACCAACGTTTATAAACTTAACGTTGACGCGCTTTAAAGCGTGGATTGGTTTTATTGATGACATAAACCTTGCCACGACGTCTAACAATTTGACAATCTTTATGGCGATTTTTTGCTGATTTTAATGAAGATAATATTTTCATAATGGTTTTCCTAGGCAAAGTGTGTTGATTAACATCAACGGTTCAAATTTGAAAGCGTGGATTTTACTGATATTTAGCCGATTTGTCTAGTTTTTTTGTTAAAATGCTTTAGCTTTAACAATGTTGAGAACCTTAGGGGCCATTTTCCCATTACCAATATGTCCATTAAAAATCAACTGGCCGCTTTACTGAAAGCGGGTGGCCCCTTAGCCGAGCAAACGCCGGGTTATCAAGTGCGTGATGCTCAAGTCGATATGGCAGAATGCGTTGCCGAGATTATTGAGCAGCAAGGAACGTTACTGGCAGAGGCTGGCACCGGTACCGGTAAAACCTTTGCGTATCTTATACCTGCATTATTATCCGGTAAAAAAGTCATTGTTTCAACGGCGACAAAAACCCTCCAAGATCAACTGTTAAATAAAGATATCCCCAGTTTATTATCATGGTGCAAGATCGATGGTTCGGTTCGGGTATTAAAAGGCCGTGAAAATTATCTTTGTCCACAGCGGCTTGAATTAGCAGAAACAACAGAACATCACCCTAAAGAAGTTTGGAAAAAACTGGCGATCATTCAGGATTGGCATCAAAAAACCCTAACGGGGGACAAAGCAGAATTATCGACATTGGATGAAAATGATCCGATTTGGCATCGTGTTTGTGCCCGTCTCGAGTTTTGTCAGGCCAATGAGTGTCATGCAGAACCGAATTGTTTTTACCCAAAAATAAAACAAAAAGCAGCCGATGCACAAGTATTAATTGTGAACCATCATTTGTTTTGTGCAGACTTAGCATTACGTGAGCAAGGCGTGGGAGGGGTTCTACCCGATGTAGACATTCATATTTTTGATGAAGCCCATCAACTTCCTGATATCGCGGCTCAGTTTCTTGGGTTTAATCTCAGTCGCTATCAGTTTGAAGAATTAGTCAGAGATCTTAAGCAAGCCTATCAGACTGAATCACCTGACACCATCGAATTAAAGGAACAAACGCAACAGTTGGCTGATAAAATTCAAAGCTTCAATGACGCTTTAGGAAAGTGGGAAAAACGTTGGACTTGGCAACAGTTTGGTACAGACAAGCCAGCGGAAGAAGCCTTACAGAATCTTTATCAGCATTTGAACGTTTTAACAGAGACACTGAAACAATTGGCAGATAGAGGCAAGTTGCTATCCGCTTTATATACTCGGCTACAAACCTTTGAAAAACAAATGAAGCAATGGCTAACCTCTGAGGAAGATAATCAGATTCGTTGGTTAGAGTCGACACAATCCAGATTTAAATTAAACTTGACACCGTTAAGTGTGGCAGACCCGTTCAGTCGGCAAAGAGTGGCATCTGGTGGCGCATGGATTTTTACGTCTGCAACGCTGAGTGTCAATCATCGTTTTGACTATTTTGCTCAACGTTTAGGATTGTCAGAGGCGAGAACTCAGCAATGGGATAGTCCATTCGACTATAAAAACCAAGCGATGATTTATCACCCTATCGGTCTGCCGGCGCCTAATTCACCGGACTATATTAAAATATGTTTAAGAGCCGCTTGGCCTTTATTACAAGCGAGTGAGGGTCGGGCTTTTTTATTATTTACCAGTCATCGTGCTTTACAAGAAGCTAAATCGATACTGACACATCATTGGTCAGGTTCTTTGTTGGTTCAGGGGGATTTGCCAAAGAACATTTTATTAAATCGTTTTAAAGAAACCGAACACGCTTTATTATTAGGCACCAGCAGTTTTTGGGAAGGGGTTGATGTAAAAGGGGAAGCACTGAAAGTGGTATTAATTGATCGTATCCCCTTTATTCCACCGGATGACCCTATCGTACAAGCCAGAGAAGCCGATTTACGTCAAAAAGGCTTAAATGGTTTTTACCACTTTCAGATACCCGAAGCCATTATTGCCCTTAAACAAGGGGCAGGGCGCTTGATTAGAGATACCACTGATACCGGGGTATTGATCTTGTGTGACCCTCGAATCAGTCAAAAAAACTATGGACAGCTCATTATGAATAGTTTGCCCAACTTCAAGTGGGTTTATGATGTCGAAGTAGCAAAGGAAAAATTGAAATGAATGTATTGGCCGTAGAATCTTCAACCCAGGCTTGTTCTGTGAGTTTGAGAATTGGGCAGCGAAGTTTTACCGAATTTAAAATGGCACCACAACAACATGCAAATCTGATTTTACCGATGGTGAATGCAGTTTTGGAGCAGGCGCAATGTGATGAAAAATCTATTGACGTTTTAGCTTTTAGCGAGGGGCCGGGTGCTTTTACAGGCGTGCGGATTGCCGCTGGTGTTGTCCAAGGATTGGCCTTCGGCTGGCAAAAGCCAGTGCAAGCTGTGTCTTCTTTAGAGGCCATGGCATGGCAAGCCTATCAAGATCATGGTGAAATCGAGTGGGCTGCACTTTTAGACGCGCGAATGCATGAAGTCTATTTACAGGTTTGTCGCATACAATCGGAAAAACTGGTTTCAGAGCCACCGCAATTACTGTCAGAAGCCGCGACTCTTGAACAGCTTGAGGCCAGTCGAATAAAGCAAGGTGTTGGTGATATACAGACTGTTTATCCGCAATTAACAGCGCGGTTTAATTTATGGGTTGACCTATACCCATCAGCAGAAGCGGTTGCGATAATTGCCCAACAAAGATCGAAAGCGAGTTATGATTTAAGTGAAAAGTTGCCTATGCCTGTTTATTTAAGAAATAACGTTGCTGATAAGCCTAAGGCAAAGCGTAACAAGTTGCTTTAAATCCTGATTGCTTAGTATTTAAACAATGATGTTCAGCGTTAAGAGTTTAAACCATTTTTTCATTTCAATTCCTTTTTACACACAATTTTATCCACAGGTTCTGTGGATGAAATAATCCAGTTTAAGAAAATATCTTTACTAAGACAATCTATTAGCAAAATGGTATTATTGTTTCCTTATATCGTAGTCAACTGATATTAAGTGATATGCTTTTTTGACTATTTAAATATATATAACAATTAGTTACAAGTGGTTACAAAGTTTTACTTCAACTTAACAAGATAGACCGACCTTAGGGGAAATGGATGCGTAATAATTTTATTCAGTTTTTTTTATTGATATTTTGGTTACTAAGCAGTACTGCACAAGCTGCAGCCTTGTCAAGTTTATCCCCAAGCTTTAAGTTGGGTGAAACGGTTCTGGTCGCTTTTCCAAAACCTACCATTAAAGATGACGCCTATATCATTGGAATTGTTACCCAGAAACTCACAAAAGGGGACTATCAAATTCGAGTCCAAGAGTTTGTAGACGGTCATGATTATGGCCTTTCTTGTGTGCCCATTGTTGTTAACGAACAGGGACAAACTACTGGCGACTCGGGTTGGGAGTTATGGAAAGATACCAAACACCTTTCGACGGAGGGTTTGGAATATATCGTTCCCGGTGAAAGCGTTATGAAGCTGGGCAAAGGCAAGCTGCTGTTTATTGATCGTTATAATATTTATATTAGTTATTCCCGCTGGAAATCGAACGCCCCTGTTATGCCCGTTGAAAAGCTTGTGAGTACACAGGCTGAAGCAGATTCTATTCGAATGACAGAAATTTTACCTGCTTTGAAATTAGCACAGCGTGAAAGGATGGCTTACTATGATCCGCAAAATGGTCGACCTTTTTGGCCTTATGAAACGGTTCCATTGCTATTGCCGGTCATAGCGCAAATTCAAAGCGACTTAACAGAAGATATACCGCTCCAGCGGCTTTGGAAAAGCCAGCCGAGAGATTGGGAGACAATACAACAGTCAATGCGGATCTATTTTTTGATTGATGCGATGGATAAAATCTTAAAAGATGCAAATGATTTGATTGAAGATGAAGGGATGGTTAAAGCAAATCCTCAAGCGCTTAAGAAACTAAAACAGCAACTTAAGCTTATTGAAGATTTAAGGCAATCTTAATGGTCAAACTTGTAGTAAGTCTTGTTTAAATAATCAACAACATCTTGTTTTTCGTCATCAAACCAGCCGATATTAAGATTGCTGTCACAAAAAGAGACGGCTTTTTTTAGACCTTTAATATCCGTTGGTGCCATTTTGGTTAGTTCAGGTTGGTTATATCCTAAGTCAGCATGACATCTCATGCAATTCGCATCATCATGAAGCACTTTCCCGGGGTGTACCTCTGCCATGACAGATAAAGGGGTAAATAACATCAACAATAGGCTTTTTTGTAACAGTTTCATAAAAATCCTCCAAGGGTTATAAGACGCTCTTATTTGATTCATGAGCAAATCCATTTTACTGATTTTAAATGTTTTGTTTGAAAAAAAACATCAATAACCCTATTAACCCAGTCTATTGGCTGGATAATGGGTTGATTAAACTTGTTTCGCAGAGATTATTTAAGGTTTTTGTGTCGAAACGATTCACGGTGGCAGGTGAAATTCGATAAGATAGCGCAATTCTAAAAAATAATGGACAAAACCATGGTTGAACAAACATTTATTAAAGGTAAGGATGCTTGCTTAGAAGAAACCATTGAAAAGCTACAAAATCGCTTATTGATGGAAGGATTTGATATTGAAGAAGCCTCTTGGTTGAACCCCGTGCCTAATGTCTATTCTGTTCATATTCGAGACCGGTTTTGTCCGGCTTTATTTACCAACGGCAAAGGCGCCAGTCGTAAAGCAACTTTGGCCAGTGCTTTGGGTGAGTTCTTTGAGCGACTAGAAACCAATTATTTCTTTTCGGATTTTTACTTGGAATCGAGTTTAATTTCCCCTAAAAATGGCCAGGCCTGGGAAGAAACAGGGCTTTATTTTCCAAATGAGAAAGCTTTTTCATTAGATGAATACCAAAGCTGTTTGACGCCCGAGCTATGGCAGCTTTATGACCCTGAGCAGCAGTTATGTGCAGAAGATTTGTTAAGTTTGAATGATGCTTCCGATGTGATTCGTTGTTTACCCTTAACGAAAGCGTCAAATGGTCACACCGTTTATTTTCCGATGAATTTGTTCAGTAATCTTTATGCCAGTAATGGTCTTAGTGCAGGGAATACTCCTGAAGAAGCGATGGTACAAGGTTTGTCTGAAGTGTTTGAACGCTGGGTGAAGCGTAAAATTCTGACTGAGAACTTGTGCCTTCCCGAAGTGCCAGAAGCCATTATTGAACAGTTTCCAAATGTGGTTCATGCGCGTCAGGCTTTACGCTTACAAGGAATTGAGGTCTCAATTCGAGACAGCTCGCTTTGTGGGCGTTATCCGGTGATGAATGTGACTTTATTTGAACAAAAGTCGGGGCGGTGTTTTGCTTCGTTTGGCGCACATCCGATTTTTGAGGTGGCTTTGGAGAGAACCCTGACTGAGTCTTTGCAAGGAAGGAGTTTGGATTTGCTGGATGGATTTCAGGTACCGGTATTTGATGAAGGCTTGGTTGCTGAAGATGAAAATATTGAAAATCACTTTATCGATTCCAGTGGTTTAATTCACGCTCGCTTTATTTCCCAACAGGCCGATTTTGAATTTGTCCCCTGGGATTTTCAAGGCACGACTCAAGCGCAATTAGACGATTTGATTACCAAAATTCAAGCAGAAGGAGCGGATGTTTATTTTGCTCACTATCAGCATTTTGGTATCCATGCGTGCAGAATTGTGGTTCCCGGGATGTCAGAAGTCTTCCCGATGAGTGAATTATTGGACAATAATCAGAATCAGGGACGAATTTTACGAGCGTTACTGGAAGCGGTTAGCGCCTCTGAGGATGAGCAACGCTTTGAAGAGGTCTATGAAGCGATTGAGTCGCTCGGCTTTGCAGATCACCAAGGTGTCGCCAACTTGATTGGCTTGCTGCCTGATCCACAGTCGGAATGGAAGCAATTTAAAATCGTTGAGTTGTCCATGTGGTTACTTTTGGCAATGAAAGACTATGAAATGGCTTATGAAAAATTACAAGTGTGTCATTATTTTGTAGAGGATGAATCTAAAGCATTGTTTTATCGTGCACTGGGCTTTGCTTTGGAAGTAGTCTTAGAGGGGTTGGAAGCCGATTACCCTGTCGAGGTTCAAACTCAGTTATTTGGTCAGGAAATGGTCGAGAAAGTTTGGCAATGTATTCAGGGTGAGTGTTTATTTGGCGGGATGGATATGGGGATAGCGGCTTTTAAAAATAGTCAAAACCATATGGCACTGCTGTCAGTTTATGACCGTATTCACCAAGTTAAATTGGCTGCGAATTGGATGGATTAGCGGTTGGGTGCCTCGATTACAAAAATACCAGCACAGCCGCTTTTTTTGTTAGAATACCCTGATTATTAGGTGTGTTAGCGCACTGTTGATTCAGCGCATTATTTAGGAAAGAACCGAATGAAACTAGATTTTTTAGAGTTTGAACAACCCATCGCCGAATTAGAAGCCAAAATTGATGAATTGCGTCATTTAGATGGTCAAGATATGGATTTGCTCAAAGAAGTTTCAGCGCTTGAGCAGAAAAGCAAAAACTTAACACAATCCATTTTTAGTCGGTTAAGTGATGTTCAAATTGCTCAAGTGGCTCGCCATTCGCAACGTCCTTATATGTTGGATTATTTAGAGGCTATTTTTACAGACTTTAAAGAAATGCATGGCGATCGTGCTTTTGCCGATGATGCTGCCATTGTCGGTGGTTTGGCGCGTATTGACGGCCAGGCAGTGATGGTGATTGGCCAACAAAAAGGTCGCGATACCAAAGAAAAAATTGCCCGAAATTTCGGAATGCCGCGCCCGGAAGGTTATCGAAAAGCTTTACGGTTAATGAAGACGGCTGAGACGTTTAATTTACCGATTTTAACCTTTATTGATACGCCAGGTGCCTATCCCGGTATTAATGCCGAAGAAAGAGGGCAGTCGGAAGCCATCGCTCGAAACTTATTGGAGATGTCAGAATTGACCGTGCCGGTCATTTGCACCGTGATTGGTGAAGGGGGGTCTGGTGGTGCCTTGGCGATCGGAGTGGGGGATGTCACTATGATGATGCAATACAGTACCTATTCTGTTATTTCCCCTGAAGGTTGTGCGTCTATTTTATGGAAGGATGCCGCTAATGCCGCAGATGCAGCGGCGGCACTGGGTATTACCGCTTCACGCTTAAAAGAGCTTGGGTTGGTCGATGAAATCGTAGCGGAACCTTTGGGCGGTGCGCATCGTGACCCTGTTGCAGCCGCGTCTTCTCTGAAATCAGCTTTATTGACTCAGCTTCAAGCATTATCCTCAATTCCGGTTGAAACCTTGCTTGAAAAGCGTTATCAACGTTATATGCAATATGGCAATTTTGAGATTGCATAAGGACTCAAATCGGCTCAATGGCTATCAAAGCGGCATTCATAACCTTCACCTCCTAGACCTCGCCATTGCGCAATTGATGGCGGACTTTCCGGATAACACCCGATTTTTGCTTGGGTTTAGCGGAGGGATGGATTCTACGGTATTGCTGCATGCCCTCATTCAAAAATTACCACTTCATCGGCTACAAGCAATCTATATCAATCATGGGCTACAATCTGAATCTGAAGATTGGGCAAAGCATTGCGCTAAGGTTTGTGAAAAATATGGTGTCGCGTTTCAATCCATCGCCATTCAGATACCGTCAACTGCACGACAAGGTGTGGAGTCCATTGCACGCCAAAAACGCTACCAAACTTTATGCGAGCAAGCAGATCCTCAAACGGTGTTATTAACCGCACACCATCAACGAGATCAGGCTGAAACGTTTTTGTTAAACTTGGCTAGGGGAGGCGGTATTGCAGGTTTGGCAGCGATGCCAATGCTGAAAAAAACCTCTTGGGTTGTTGGTTCATCTGTCTGTCATTATCGCCCATTATTGAATGTCCCTTATGCGGTGTTGGGTGACTATGCGCAACAGTATCAGCTGGATTGGATTGAAGATCAAAGTAATACAGATCAACGCTTTCGACGAAACTATATTCGCCATGAAATCTTGCCAAAATTTAACCAGGCCTGGCCATTTTTTGAGGCCAATGTAGCTCAATCAGCACATCATCTTGGCGAAGGGTTAGGGTTGCTGGACGAATTAGCCGCCATTGATTTGCAATCTTGCTCGCATAATGCGTTTGCAATACAAGTTCCATCGGCATTACTGTCGAATTTTGCTAGAGTCAAGAATCTAATTCGTTACTGGGTTTCTTTGTTCGACCTAAAAATCCAACTAAATCAGTCTATTCTAGATTGGATTGAAAAAATGTTTGAGGTTGAAAATCCTCAATCTCAACCACAGCGGTATTTGGCGAAGGGGTGTTTGAGAATCTATCACTCAACCTTGTTTTTTTATGAAAATTTTTTGGAAACCTATCAAGTGCGTTTGCAGGATTTTTCGCCAAGCGGTTTACAATTTTGGAATGCCGCTTTAATGGCCGATTTGAAACATCTGGACACCATTTTTTTAGGTCAGACCATTCATCTTCGGTCTTTGTCTAGTTTGGAGGCAAATTGGCTGGACAAACCGAAAAACTTAAAGCGGTGGTTTAAACAGCATCAAGTCCCGGTTTGGGATCGGAAGCGTTGGCCTGTCGTTGAAGTGGATGGCAACCCCGTTGGTGTTTTAGGGTATGATTCGCTTAAAACATTTCGTGGAAAGCAATTGCCGAAATCATGACAATCCGTTATAATTTGCTTCCATTCTTAACCTTCAATTCGGTTAACTGATTTGTGTGCAATAAAGCGCTTAAAAACCGGATAAACTCTAAACCAAAGTGATTTCATGACAAATTTTATATTCGTTACGGGTGGTGTTGTTTCTTCATTGGGGAAAGGCATTGCCGCCGCGTCTTTAGGCGCCTTGTTAGAAGCAAGGGGTCTCAAAGTTAGTATGTTAAAAATGGATCCTTACATTAATGTTGATCCAGGAACCATGAGTCCTTTTCAACATGGTGAAGTTTTTGTTACCGACGATGGCGCAGAAACCGATTTAGATCTTGGGCATTATGAACGCTTTGTGCAAAGGAATTTTACCCAGCGTAATAGTTTTTCAACGGGGCAAGTTTATGAGCGCGTGATTCGTAGAGAGCGCCGGGGCGATTATTTGGGCGGCACCGTTCAGGTGATTCCGCATATTACCGATGAAATAAAACGACGGATAAAGCTCGCAGCCAAAGGCTATGATGTTGCTTTAGTGGAAGTGGGGGGAACTGTCGGTGATATTGAATCCCTACCTTTCTTGGAAGCCATTCGCCAACTGGGCGTAGAAGTAGGGCGTCAGCATGCTTTGTTTATGCATCTAACCTTGTTGCCCTATATAGCGGTTGCAGGTGAAGTTAAGACTAAGCCAACCCAGCACTCTGTCAAAGAGTTGAGATCGATTGGAATTCAACCAGATGTGTTGATTTGCCGTTCAGAGCGGCCGTTAGAGGCTTCTGAAAAAAGCAAAATTGCTTTGTTTACCAATGTTGAAGAAAGCGCTGTCATCAGTTCATTGGATGCTCGGTCAATTTATGAAGTGCCTCGAATGCTTCACGAACAAGGTTTGGATCGTTTAGTCACCGATCGTTTTCGAATTGATGCACCTGAAGTTGATCTAACCGATTGGGATCAAGTTGTCGATGCACAACTGAACCCACAGCAATCCGTCAATATTGCCATGGTCGGTAAATATGTCGATTTAACGGAGGCTTATAAATCGTTAATCGAAGCTTTAATTCATGGGGGGATTCAAACCCAAACCCAAGTGAATATTCATTATATTGATTCAGAAGAGTTGGAAACTAAGGGCACTGATGCGATTGCACAGATGGATGCGATTCTGGTTCCTGGTGGGTTTGGTGAAAGGGGGGTTGAAGGAAAAATCTCCGCGATTCAATATGCTCGGGAAAATAAAGTCCCTTATTTAGGGATTTGTTTAGGGATGCAAATGGCGGTGGTTGAATATGCTCGCCATGTAGCAGGGTTACCGGAAGCTCATAGTACAGAGCTTAATGCTCAAACATCCACACCGGTGGTTGCGCTTATCACCGAATGGACCGATGAAAGTGGTCAAGTTGTTGAGCGTGATGAACAAGCTGATTTAGGCGGAACCATGCGATTAGGCGGACAAAATTGTCGTTTGGTGTCCGGTACTAAGATCGAGCACATTTACGGCGAAGAGGTGATTCGAGAAAGACATCGCCATCGTTATGAAGTGAATGAGGGATATATTGCGACATTAGAAGCTGCCGGGCTGATTATCTCAGGTCGATCCGAAGATGGAAGTTTGGTTGAGACGATTGAGATTGCTGACCACCCTTGGTTTATTGCTTGCCAATTTCATCCCGAATTTACATCAACCCCCAGAAATGGTCATCCTTTGTTTAAGGCTTTTGTTTCTGCGGCTAATCATTACAAACAAAATGCCAATGGCGACTGATAAGGACTATAAATAATGAAACTCTGTGGCTTTAATGTTGGGATTGATCAACCGTTCTTTTTAATCGCGGGTCCTTGTGTAATCGAATCTGAGCAGTTAGCGATTGATACGGCGGGACAATTAAAAGAAATCACCGATTCCTTGGGTATTCCATTTATCTATAAGTCGTCGTATGACAAAGCAAATCGTTCGTCAACAAAGAGTTTTCGAGGCCTAGGGGTTGACGAAGGCTTGCGAATTTTGCAAAAAGTTAAAGAGGACATTGGGGTTCCGGTGTTGACGGATGTACATGAAGATACCCCGTTAGAAGAAGTGGCAAGTGTGGTGGATGTGATGCAAACGCCCGCTTTTTTAGTGAGACAAACCAATTTTATTCAAAATGTCTGTAAACAAGGATTGCCAGTTAATATTAAGAAAGGTCAGTTTCAAGCGCCTTGGGATATGGATCAGGTTGTTTTAAAAGCACGAGAAGTTGGCAATGATCAGATTATGGTGTGTGATAGAGGCACTTCTTTTGGCTATAACACCCTTATTTCGGATATGCGTGGCCTGGCTTCAATGCGCCAAACAGGGTGCCCGGTAGTGTTTGATGCCACGCATTCAGTTCAACAGCCTGGCGGACAAGGTACAACCTCTGGCGGACAACGAGAAATGGTGCCCGTCTTAGCGCGTGCAGCGATGGCAACGGGGATTTCTGGGTTATTTATGGAAACCCATCCTACACCTGAAAAAGCTTTATCTGATGGGCCAAATATGTGGCCAATAGATCATTTAAAGCCCTTATTAGAGACCTTAAAGGCTATAGATGACCTGGTCAAATCCCATGGGTTTATTGAGACAATCAACCCATCCGAATGATCTGAATGAATTGTCATCTCGTTTACATTTTTATGGGTTACGCTGACACAACTCATTATTTAAATTTAAGTATAGGAAGCACAGTATTATGTCATTGATTCAAGATATTAAAGCACGTCAAGTGATCGATTCACGAGGCAATCCAACGGTTGAAGCCGATGTGATTTTAGCAGACGGTTCTAAAGGGCGCGGTATTTCACCTTCAGGTGCTTCAACCGGTTCTCGTGAAGCCATTGAGTTAAGAGATGGTGACAAAAGTAAATTTGGTGGTAAAGGGGTTTTACAAGCGGTTAATAACATCAATACCGAAATCAAAAGCCTTTTAGTGGGTAAAGATGCAACCGATCAGGCAGCTATTGACCAAGCAATGATTGACCTTGATGGAACAGAAAACAAAGCCCGTTTGGGGGCAAATGCTATTTTAGCTGTTTCAATTGCAGTTGCGCAAGCCGCTGCAGCGTCAAAAGGGTTACCCCTTTATGCTTATTTAAAAACGGATGATTATAAAATGCCCGTGCCAATGATGAATATCATTAATGGTGGCGAGCATGCAGATAATTCAGTCGATTTTCAAGAGTTTATGATTATGCCGGTGGGGGCACCAACTTTGACGGAAGCGGTTCGGTATGGTTCAGAAATTTTTCATGCGTTGAAAAAAGTGTTACATGATAAAGGTTACAACACCGCTGTTGGTGATGAAGGGGGCTTTGCACCCGATTTGAAGTCAAATGAAGAGGCCATAACGGTGATTCTTGAGGCCATAGAAGCGGCTGGCTATAAAGCGGGTGAGGATATTATGATTGCAATGGATGCCGCATCATCTGAACTGTATAAAGACGGTCATTACTATCTGGGTTCTGAAGATAAAACCTTAACCTCTAAAGAGATGGTTGATTTACTGTCGGATTGGGTCTCTAAGTACCCGATTATTTCGATTGAGGATGGATTGGATGAAGCCGATTGGGATGGTTTTAAATATCAAACTGAAAAAGATGGCCATCGTTTACAGATCGTTGGAGATGATTTATTTGTCACCAACCCTAAAATTTTAAAAGAAGGGATTGATAAAGGCATTGCCAACTCTATCTTGATTAAAATTAATCAAATCGGCACCTTAACCGAAACCTTTGCAGCCATTAAAATGGCCAAAGAGGCCGGTTATACTGCCGTGGTTTCTCATAGATCGGGTGAAACTGAAGACACCGTCATTGCGGATATCGCCGTCGCAACCGGTGCCGGACAAATCAAGACAGGGTCTTTATCAAGAACGGATCGTATCGCTAAGTACAATCAGTTGATCCGTATTGAAGAAGCTTTGGGAGATGAAGCGATTTATCCTGGTAAAGCGGCATTTTATAATTTGAAATAAATATGACTGAGAAACCTTTGCACGAGATGGATGCACGAATAAAAATGGTTGAAATTTTCCTTTCGCGTCCCACTCATGCAAAGGCCTCACTGAAAACAAGCACGCTGGGTTGCAATGACTGAGTGCGTGTTTTTCAATCAGAACTAGGGGTTGTGTGAAAGCGTTCATGCTGGCATTAGCCATCATCATTTTTATCTTACAAATTCGTTTGCTGTCTTCAGATGGCGGAATTGGCGAATGGGTTTCCCTCCAATCAAAATTAGATGACCTTCAAACTGAAATTGAGGCGCTAGAAAAGCGAAATGCACTCTTAAAGAAAGAAGTCACAGCATTGCAATCGAGTCCCAAAGCTATTGAAACCTTAGCACGACAAAAACTGGGGATGATTGCGGAAGATGAGGTCTTTATTAAAGTCATTGAATTACCGAGTCAACCGGTAAAACCAGTGATAGAACAGCCTGTCGATTCTCCGCTTAAAGCGCCTGGGTCATTGGAACAAGTAGATTAGAGGGGCTCTTAAATGGTGTGGTGGGGCTTTAGCTTTTGTAAAAAAACATAAACAGCACCGGACCCGCCATCTTTAGGTTGAGCGCTACAAAATCCCAATACCTGCGGGAAACTTCTTAATCGTTGATTGACTAAGTTTTTAAGAACGGGTTTATGTATATCTGAATTGTAGCCTTTACCGTGAATAATCACTAAATAACGGGCGTTTTCAGCAACTGCCTCATGGATAAAATGCTGCAACTGCTGGTCAGCAACTGTTTCGGTTAATCCATGAAGATCCAGTTGCCATAGCGTTTGAAAAAGTCCACTTTTGAGACGCTTAAATGCTTTGGCATCCAATTGAGGACGTTTGAATGTCAGTTTTTGCTGTGCATCGACGGTCGTCGTTTCTTCATCCTGATGGCGTGTTGTAGAGAGGATATGACTTGACGTTAGCAACTGTCTACCCACACTGTTTTTTTGGCGTAGGGGATGCGTTAAGGCAACTTTGGATGTGGTGTTGAGTTTGGTGACATCACTAACTGCCTCGGCAAATAGGGATTTATCTTCATTCGTTAGTTTTGACATACTATATAATAATGTTTCCCGAATTGACTGAACGCTATGTTAGGCATCTCGATTAAAGCTGCTCTATTTTACTGAACCTGTTTCGATGAGTGTAGGTTTATCTTTAAAAGGCGACTATGAAAATTTTACTGTCAAATGACGATGGTTATGATGCCCCCGGCATTCGTGCTATGTGGCACTGTTTACATCAACTTAATTTACATTCAGAATTACGTTTAATTGCTCCAGACCGTAATCGCAGTGCCGCCAGTAACTCCTTGACTCTAATGGAACCGTTGCGCATTCAATCTCATGGTGAGCATGTTTACAGTGTGAATGGAACCCCAACGGATTGTGTGCATTTGGGAATAAACGGCGCTATGGATTTCCAACCCGATATGGTCATTTCCGGTATTAATGCAGGTGCCAATATGGGCGATGATGTTTTATATTCCGGTACAGTTGCAGCCGCTACAGAAGGTCGTTTTTTAGGTAAACCCTCCATCGCCATATCCTTATGCGGGGATCAGTATTTCAATACAGCGACTCAAGTTCTCCTTAAATTATTCAAGCAATTAGATCAGTTACCGTTAGATCGAGCAACCATTTTAAATATTAATATTCCGGACTGCCCTTATGAGGAGATTAAAGGCATCAAAGTAACGCGCTTAGGTACGCGGCATTGTTCAGAGAAGGTGGTCACTTCGCTAGACCCTAGGGGTAAAAAAATTTACTGGGTCGGGCCTGCCGGAAAAGCGCAAGACGCTTCTGAAGGAACGGATTTCCATGCGGTTGAAAATGGCTTTGTGTCGATTACCCCCCTAAAAATCGATTTAACCCATTATGAAATGCAAGCAAGTTTGTCTGATTGGGTGCAAGACAACGTATGAAGGACTTTTTGGAATCCCCTCTTGTATACCCTAATCCTGCTTATGCTGAGCATCAAGGGGTTGGTATGACGTCTCAACGTACGCGTAATCGTTTAGTCGAGCGGCTCATTTCTTTAGGCGTAGCCGATGAGGCGGTATTAACGGCCATTCGGGTTACCCCACGCCATTTATTTATCGATGAAGCTTTATCCAGCCGAGCCTATGAAGATACGGCTTTGCCAATCGGTTATGGTCAAACGATTTCACAACCTTGGGTGGTGGCCAAAATGGCTGCTTGGCTTAAAGCCACAGGCTCAATCAGCCGGGTATTAGAGATTGGCACCGGTTCAGGTTATCAAGCAGCAATATTGGGGTTGTTGTCAAAAGAGGTCTATAGTTTAGAGCGGATTGAACCGTTGTTGCTCAAAGCTCAGAAAGTCATTAATCAGTTGAAATTGCCAAACGTTTATATTGACTATGCGGATGGTTATTGGGGATGGCCAAAACAAGCGCCTTTTGATGCGATTATTTCCGCTGCCTCACCAGAAAGGGTTCCAGAAGCGTTATTAGAACAATTAAACGAAGGCGGAAGATTAGTCATTCCAATTGGTGGCGACACACAGCAATTAATGGGCTATACGCGAACGTCAACGGGCTATCAAGAAACTTATCTGGGGGATGTCTTATTTGTCCCTATGTTAAGTGGCTTGGATTCACGCTTAGATAAAGGAATTTCATGAAAATTTTTACTGCCTTATATGACCGAGTGATAGGATGGTCTCATCACCCTAAGGCCACTTGGTATCTGGGGGGGATGAGCTTCGCAGAATCTTCCTTTTTTCCTGTCCCGCCGGATGTATTGCTGATGCCAATGTGTTTGGCAAGACCTCAGCAGGCGTATTATTTTGCATGGATTACCACTTTGGCTTCCTTGGTAGGTGGACTGTTTGGCTATGCGATTGGCTATTGGATGCTGGAATTGATTTGGCCTTTGATTGAATCAGCGAATATGGTGGATAAATATCGACAAGTGGAAGGTTTTTTTGCCGAATATGGTATTTGGGTTGTTTTTTTAGCGGGCTTTAGTCCCATTCCTTATAAATTATTTACCATCGCAGCCGGGGCAACCAATATGATGCTGATGCCTTTTTTGTTGGCTTCGTTTATTGGTCGGGGCGCACGGTTTTTTTTGGTGGCCACCTTAATGAAATTTGGTGGAGAACGTTATGAAAAAAACATTCGTAATAGTGTTGATTGGTTAGGCTATGGTTTAATGGTCATTATTGGGTTATATATTTTATATAAACAGGTTGGCTAAATGTCTCAGCGGGTTTTTGTCAGGTTTCTATCGATCTTGCTGGTTTCTGCGTTGGTTGGTTGTGCCCCCGCGACCTACAGAGGCTGGTCAGAGGGCAGTCAGTATTTTGAACCCGTCAAACAACCCCCAAAGCAGCAGCCAAAAAACAGTGCGACCCCCTCTGATACAGCAACCTGTTCTAGCGAGTACAGGGTTCGTTCCGGAGATACGCTGAGTAAAATTGCATTAAGCTGTAATATTGCCCTCGCGGCACTGGCAAAAGCCAATAATTTACATCCGCCATATACGCTGTATGTGAATCAGCGCTTAACCGTCCCTTTTTCCGGTGCGCGTTTGCCTGACCATCAATTGTCTTCTGTTAGTCAATCGCTGCCTAATCCCGGTTTTGTTTGGCCGGTTAAGAAGACTCTTAAGTATGCGTTTGTTGAAGATCGAAGTGGTTTAAATGGTCTAAGAATCTATGCGAATGTAGGTGAGGCGGTATATGCTATGGATGATGGTGAAGTTGTCTATGCCGGTAATGGCATCGCCCAATATGGCGCCATGCTGATTATCAAGCACGATAATGACTATTTAACGGTTTATGCACATAACGATACATTGCAGGTGGTTGAAGGTGCCCATGTCACTCAGAAACAGTTAATTGCGACTTTGGGTAAAACAGGAGAGGTAATGGAACCTCAATTATATGTAGAAGCTCGCTATCGTGGACGTAAAGTCGATATCAAGCCTATGTTGGAACCGGTGATGCATCAATAATGAGCGCTAAAACCACGTCTCGGTCTTCTGTTGATAAAACATTAAAAGTACGGCAAGCGGCAATATTACTCATCGTTTCTAAACCAATACCATGTCTTGCACAAAGTGCAAATAGAGTTCGGTCAGGAAATGTGTGTTGTTCACCTGTTCCCAATAGAATCACTTCCGGTTTGAGATGAATGATTTCCATCAACTTATCTTCTGTTAAACTGTCCAAATTAGCGCAAGGCCAATCTTCGATAAGTTGATGCTGTGTTAAAAAACAACTTTTTAAAAGGGTTCGGTCATTAATTTTGACCAGGCCTGGCCGGTATTGTTTTACCGCGAATACATTCGAGTCGCGATGCTCAGTAAATTTCATAGTGCCTCGCTTATTATCTGAGTAATAGGGGGATTATGCCTTATATTTCCAATTGACGAAATAAAATGTTTCTGTATCATTACTAAGTTAAAAATTTTTAATGAGACTTTTTTATGCGTGTAGCCATCTCGTGCAAAGGTCTCTTTATATTTTTCTGTTAAAACACCTCATTTGATTCCAAGTATTGGACGTCTTAAGCGCTATGCAAAAGGTCTCTATTAACGATTTTAGGTTTCTGCAATTGTTGTGTGGTTAATTTGACGACAGATAGATGTCAAATAGTATTCAATAGGCTCTAAATTAAAGGTTAAAAATCTGTGACAGGCGATTTTCAAAGAATTAAACGACTTCCCCCTTATGTTTTTAACATTGTCGGCGATTTAAAAGCCGAAGCGCGTCGCCGAGGTGAGGATATTATTGATTTTGGGATGGGGAATCCGGATCAGGATACGCCAAAGCATATCGTTGATAAATTGATTGAAGTGGTTCAGAGAGAAGGAACACATCGTTATTCGGTTTCCCAAGGTATTCCAAGACTGCGTAAAGCCATTTGCAATTGGTATAAAACAAAATACGATGTTGATTTAGATTACAACACCGAAGCCGTAGTGACCATTGGCTCCAAAGAAGGTTTGGCGCATCTTGCCCTAGCAACGGTTGAAAAGGGCGATACCGTGTTGGTGCCGAATCCGGCTTACCCCATACATCCTTATGGTTTTGTGATTGCCGGTGCGGATATTCGGCATGTTCGGATGACGCCGGAAGTGGATTTTTTTGAAGAGCTTAATAAAGCCATTAAAGAATCTTGGCCGACACCTAAGATGTTGGTGCTGAATTTCCCTGGCAACCCGACCACGCAAACCGTCGATCTAGCGTTTTTTGAAAAAGTGGTTGCGATCGCTAAAGAGCATAATATTTGGGTGATTCATGATTTGGCTTATGCCGATATTGTTTTTGATGGCTATAAAGCGCCGTCTATATTACAAGTGCCGGGGGCTAAAGACATTGCAGTTGAGTTTTATACGTTATCCAAAAGTTATAATATGCCCGGGTGGCGAGTTGGGTTTATGGTTGGAAATCCTGACTTGGTGAATGCGTTAAAACGAATGAAGTCTTATTTGGATTACGGCACCTTTACGCCCATTCAGGTCGCGGCCATTGCCGCTCTTGAGGGGCCGCAGCAATGTGTTCAAGAAATTTGCGATATGTATAAGGCGAGGCGTGATGTATTGTGCCAAGGTTTGAATTCAATTGGTTGGAATGTTGAGCCGCCCAAAGCGACGATGTTTGTTTGGGCACCGATTCCTGAAGCGTATCGACAACTGGGTTCTTTAGAATTTTCTAAGAAACTCTTAACCGAAGCAAAGGTTGCGGTATCGCCGGGGATTGGCTTTGGTGATTATGGTGATGATTATGTTCGATTTGGTTTGATTGAAAATGAACATCGCATCCGTCAGGCAATTCGGGGTATTCGAGATATGTTCCGTCATGATGGGTTATTAGGTTAGAAAACGTTGGAGAGACTGTGAAGCAAGTAAGAATAGGGTTATTAGGATTTGGAACGGTTGGCGGAGGCACGGCAACTATCTTAAATCAAACACTGAAAACAATTGAACGCCGTTTAAATGGTCAAATCACCCTCAAGATAGAACAAGTGGCGGTTCGAGACCTTAGCCTTTCAAGAGAAGCGGATGTTGACAAATTATCCTTTACGGACTCGGCAATGGAGGTGGTCGAAAACCCTCAAGTCGATATTGTCGTTGAGTTAATGGGGGGAACCACCATTGCAAAACAGTGCATTGAAAGAGCCATTGAATTAGGAAAGCCGGTGGTGACGGCAAATAAGGCTTTGATTGCTGAGCAGGGGAATCAGTTATTCAAATTGGCTGAGCAAAAGGCCGTTCCCATTGCTTATGAAGCCGCCGTTGCGGGGGGTATACCGATTATAAAAGCCCTTAGAGAAGGGTTGAGTGCCAATCAAATTGAATGGGTTGCAGGGATTATTAATGGTACCGGAAACTATATTCTGACTGAAATGAAAAAGCCAGGCGCAGACTTTTCTGAGGTGTTAAAAACAGCGCAAGCACTCGGCTATGCAGAGGCGGATCCGACATTTGATGTAGAAGGGATTGATGCAGCACATAAACTGACCATTATGGCCTCAATCGCTTTTGGTATTCCGCTACAGTTTGAAAAGGTTTATACCGAAGGTATCAGTCAAGTGACGGCTGAAGACATTCAGTTTGCCAAGCAATTAGGTTATGAAATTAAGCATCTAGGGATTGCCAGTCGTTCCGATAACGGCTATTCATTAAGAGTGCACCCAACCTTAATTCCCGATTCAGTGCTCATTGCACAAGTCAATGGGGTTATGAATGCGGTCATGGTCAGTGGTAATCATGTTGGCTCAACACTTTATTATGGCCCAGGTGCGGGCGCCGGGCCAACAGCAAGTGCAGTGGTTGCGGATATTGTCGATTTGGTTCGTGGCTTACATCAGCCGCCAGATGATCGAGTGCCGGCGCTTGGCTTTGGCTTAGATCAATTAGAAACTGCTAGCGTGATTGATATTGATGCCATTACCACCGCATTCTATCTAAGATTTTTTGTCAAAGACAACGCCGGGGTGTTAGCGAAGGTGACGTCTATTTTGGCCCGTTTCAATATCAATATTGAACTGTTACATCAAGAGCCTTCTAATCAAAATCCAGATGATGCGACGTTGGTCATGATCACCAATGCCGTGCCGGAAAGCGATTTCAATGCGGCGGTTCGCGCATTGGAGTCCCTTGACTCGATAGACGGTAAAATAGCGCGTATTCGGGTTGATGCCCTGGATTAATGGCGAATGACCCAATTCGTATGGCAAATTGAAAATGACTGAATTTTCACATGCGGTGACGCTGTGGCTTCCCAAACTGGGTGACACTTTAAAATCACAGCCACGTGAGGAATTATCATCATTGAAACTTCCTGCTTTGCAGGTGCTGCTGGCTAAAGCCGATGCTTTTGGTGCGGTAGCGGATGACTTTTACAGCCGAGGTTGCTATTTATTTCATCAACAGCAGACGCTGCCCGTTGCCTCCACGATGGCAGCAACGCAAATCACCGATAGCGGTAAGGATTTTTGGATCAGAGCCGAACCTGTTCAGATGATTGCCGATCGCGACAGTTTAGTCATGATGCCACCCGAAACCTTATCAATCACTGCTGCCGAATCTGAGGCGTTATTTGAGGCGTTTAATCGTCATTTTAAAGTGGATGGACTTCAGCTCGAATGGGGGTCACACCAAGACTGGTATTGTCGATTGCCCCAGATTATTGATTTGACCACCACCCCTTTGATCGATGCGATCTATCAGAATGTAAACAGTCTTTACCCAAAAGGGAGTGCTGCACGCTATTGGCATCAATTGATCAATGAAACACAAATGCTCTTTCATACGCACCCCGTCAATGAAGCGCGACGCTTGAATGGACAGCCGGAAATCAATAGTCTTTGGTTCTGGGGAGAAGGGCAGTATGATCATTCTCAAGTGATCTTGCGTAAAGAGGTAACCCTGTGGTCGGATGATTTATATTTAAAAGGGCTGGCCAAGCGAACCCAAGCACTAACGCAAAATGCGGTTAAAAACAGCCAGGCCTGGCTAACATTAGCGGCACAACAGTCGTCAGATCAGCATTTAATTCATCTAGATGATTTTTCAAACAAAACAATGGCGGTATCGGGCATAGAGGGTTTGAAACAGCTTGAAGTAGAATGGTTTTCACCCCTATTGGAGCAGCTGCAGTTGCAACAAATTCATTCATTATTATTGGACTTTGGCGGAACGCAACGTTATCACTTAACGCCGAAACATCTAAAACGATTTTGGCATTTTCGTAAAGCCTTGAACCGCCATTTGTAATGAGTGACGTGTTAGAACAAGATGTCACATCATAAGGTCTCAAGGTATAATAGCAACATTATTAAGTAACCACTGGAAACAGCATGAATTTTATTGAAACACGGGGAAATGACGGTATACGTCCAACCTCTATGACTTTTTCACAAGCCATTTTAAGCCCAATGTCATCTTTCGGCGGGATTTACTCACCAGAAAGTCTGCCAACATTTGATACCGGATTTTTGCAATCTCATCTACACTCCAACTATAAAACGCTTGCCAAATCGGTCTTGAATCAATTCGAAATTGATATTGATGAAACGGTGATTGACGATGCTTTAAGTCTTTATGACCAGTTTGATGATGGCAATAACCCGGTGCCGGTGGTGAAGGTCTATGACGACTTGTATGTGAGTGAATTATTTCATGGCCCAACACGTGCTTTTAAAGATATGGCCTTACAACCTTTTGGGAAGGTGTTATCTTCAGTGGCAAAAGCGCGTCATGAAAACTATTTGATACTCGCCGCAACCAGCGGGGATACCGGTCCAGCAGCATTAGAAACCTTTAAAAATCGTGACAATGTTCAGGTTGTGTGTATGTACCCGGATGGCGGCACTTCGGATGTTCAACGTTTGCAAATGGTGACAGAAGATGCCGACAATTTGAAAGTAATTGGAATTCATGGCGATTTTGATGATGCGCAAACGGCATTAAAAACTTTATTGGTTTCGGATGTTTTTCGTGATAAGTTGCAACAAAAACATATTTCGGTGTCCGCAGCCAATTCAGTGAATTTTGGTCGGATTATCTTTCAGACGCTTTACCATATTTATAGCTATTTGGAGTTGGTGCGCCAGGGGGCGATCACACTGGGCGAACGTGTTTATTTAAATGTCCCCAGTGGCAACTTTGGTAATGCGCTTGGTGGTTATTATGCTTATAAAATGGGCTTACCTGTCGCGCAAATTCATATAGCGTCTAACCAAAATAACATTCTGACCCACTTTATTCGGACCGGCGAGTATGACCTGAGAGGGAAATCTGTGATCCCAACCACATCACCTGCCATGGATATTTTAAAATCCTCCAATATTGAGCGCATTCTATTTGATCTGTTTGGCGCAGATCGCACCAAGGAATTAATGTTGCAATTAGATTCGCAAAAGTTTTATGCGTTGACTGCGGACGAATTAGCGCAAATACAAAGTATTTTTGCGGCGGATTTTTCAACCGATGTCGAGGTAAAAGACTATATTAAACAAGCCTTTGAGGTCGGGTATTTAATGTGCCCGCATACTGCAACTTGTTTTAAACCTTATCATACTTGCCGGAAAGATCCGACGATTAAAACCATTGCTTATTCAACTGCGGAATGGACTAAATTTTCGCCCATGGTTGCTAATGCGTTAACCGGAGAGAAGTTTTCGGATGATGAAAAGGCACTGAAAAGGGTGTCTGAATTGGCCGAAACGCCCATCTCTCCGAAAATTGCCGGCTTGTTTGCAAAACCAATTGCTCAAAAGAGCGTGATTGATAAAAATGATATTGAATCGGCTATCTTAGAATTTTTGGATCGATAATACCATTCGGGCGCCTCGATTATTCCCCTAAAAACGCCCAGATACCGTGTTTGATTTATAAAATCAAGCACGAATCTCATATTCTCGATCAAACGGTTTGCCGCTCTTCAATACAGCAAACACGATATGA